>JBJMNA010000319.1:0-6221 GCA_045804485.1 Chloroflexota bacterium | reverse complement strand
TCAGATGGAGTCCCGACAACGAGGCGAGACGCACGCTCCCGCGCATGTAGTCGCTGAAGGTCAGGAAGGTCGCGCAGTAGGGGATGAACCCGCCGTGGTAGGCGAGGCCGTTCGTCGCGCCGCCCATGCCGTGCTCGCGGACCCCGAACCTCAGGTTCCGGCCGGCCTCGGTCGCGCTGAAGTTGGGTTCGCCCTTGACGTCCGTCAGGTTGGACTCCGACAGGTCGGCGGCACCGCCGAACAGCTCAGGCAGGCGTGGCGCGAGCGCGTTGATCGCATCCTGCGAGGCGTTGCGGGTCGCGACTTCAGACCCGGTCTCGTACGTCTTGAGATCGGCGTCCCATCCGTCCGGCAACCCGCCGCGCGTCATCCGGCGGCGGAAGTCCGCCGCCTCCGTCGGGTGTGCGTCCCGATAGGCATAGAACCGGCGCTCCCACTCCGCGACGAGCGCCTCACCGGCTGGGATCGCCGACCGGAACTGGTTGAGCGCATCCTCCGGGATGTAGAACGAGCGATCGGGATCCCAGCCGTAGGCCTCCTTGGTCAACCGGACCTCATCGGCCCCGAGCGGCGAGCCATGTGCCTTCTGGCTGTCGTGCTTGTTCGGGCTCCCGAAGCCGATATGCGTCCGGACGGCGATCAGGCTCGGCCGCTCGTCGCCGAGCGCCGCCTCGATGGCCGCCTCGATCGCCGCGACATCGTTGCCATCGGGCACGCGCTGGGTATGCCAGCCGTATGCGTCGAACCGCTTCGGGACGTCCTCCGACCAGGCCATCGCGGTGGGCCCGTCGAGCTGGATCCCGTTGTCGTCGTAGAGGACGATCAGCTTCCCGAGGCGAAGATGTCCGGCGAGGCTGGCGGCTTCTGACGCGATCCCCTCCTGGAGGTCACCATCCGAGCAGATGACGTAGGTCCGGTGATCGACGATCGTGCCGTCCGGCCGGTTGTACTCGGCCGCGAGCCTGCGCTCGGCGATGGCCATCCCGACCGCGTTGGCAAACCCCTGGCCGAGCGGGCCGGTCGTCGCTTCGACGCCGGCCGTCAGACCGTATTCCGGGTGACCCGGAGTGATGCTGCCCCACTGCCGGAACGACTCGAGGTCCTCGAGCGAGACGGCGTAGCCCGTCAGGTGCAGGAGGGAGTAGAGGAGCATGCTCGCGTGTCCCGCCGACAGGACGAACCGGTCGCGGTCGGCCCAGTCGGGGTCGGTCGGCGCGTGCCGGAGGAACCGCGTCCAGAGGACGTACGCCATCGGCGCCGCTCCCATCGGCGCGCCCGGGTGCCCTGAGTTCGCCTTCTGGACGCCGTCGATCGAGAGCGTCCTGATCGTGTCGATGGACAGCTGATCGAGATCCGTCGCCAGGGTCATGAGGGCACACTCCCGTCGGTCGTTTCAGTGGCGGTCATTGTAGTCGTGGCCCGGCTATCCTCCCGAAATGCCGCCCCTCCCTCGGCCGCGCCGACCGACACGGCCCGGACGCCGGGCGGCGACATCTCGGGCGACGATCGTCGTGCTCGGCGACCTCATGCTCGACGTCGTTCTCGCGCCAAGCGGCGCGCTCCGTTCCGGGACCGACGTCCCCGGCCGCGTCTCGCTCGTCCAGGGCGGGTCGGCTGCCACGACGGCCCGGTGGCTCGCCCGACTCGGGGCGCGGTCCACGCTCATCGCCGCGGTCGGGCGGGATCCCGCGGGACGGGCTCTCGTCGCGGCCGTCCGTGCCGATGGTGTCCGGCCCCAGGTCACGCGGGTCCCCGCTGCGAGAACCGGCCGGATCGGGGTGGTGCTCGCGCCGGGCGGCGAGCGCAGCTTCGTGGCCGACCGCGCAGCAGCGGACCTCATCACGCCGGACGGCCTGCGCGCGGAGTGGTTCGCGGGGACCGATGCGCTGCATCTTCCGGTCTACTCGCTGCTCGGAGACCCCCTCGGCGCGGCCGGGCGGCGGGCGGTGGAGCTGGCACGCGGTGCGGGAGCGGCCGTCAGCGTGGACCTTGCGTCGATCGGGCCGTTGCTCGCGGGCGGACGTCGCGCGGCGCGCGCGTTGATCGCGGACATCGCGCCGGACCTGCTCTTCGCCACGGCCGCCGAGGCCGGCGCGTTCCTCGGCGGGCGACCTCTCGACGCGCTCCTCGACGTCGCCGCGACAGCAGTGGTCAAGCGCGGTCCGAAGGGCGCCACGATCCTGACGCGGCTGGGCCCGAGCCCGACGCGGATCGAAGTGGCGACGGAACAGCTCGCCGTGACCGACTCGACCGGCGCGGGCGACGCGTTCGACGCGGGGTTCCTCGTCGGCTGGTTCGCGGCACGTGCTTCGGGTCGATCGCTCCCGGCGTCGCTCCAGCGCGCCGCCCTCCTCGGCCACCGGACGGCCGCCCGGCAACTCACGGGGGACCGGCCGGAGCTGCCGCTCGGCTGACGCCCGGCCGCCGTACCCTAGCTCGACCGATGGACACGGACCTGCTCGAGATCGCGGAGGAAGTCGCGGACGCCCGTGCCGAGGGGCGTCCCGTCGTCGCACTCGAGTCGACGCTGATCAGCCACGGCCTGCCGTACCCGCAGAACCTCGACGTCGCGAGGGCGTCAGAGGCAGCCGTCCGCGAGAGCGGGGCAGTGCCGGCGACCGTCGCGGTCCACCACGGCCGCCTCCTCATCGGCCTCGGCGCGGCCGAGCTGCTGGCGCTCGCCACCGCACCCGCCGGGTCGGTCCGCAAGGCGGCGCGCCCGAGCCTCGGCCCAGCGCTCGCGGATGGCGGTTGGGCCGCCACGACCGTGTCGGCGACGATGATCGCGGCGCACGCCGCCGGCATCGCGGTCTTCGCGACGGGTGGCATCGGCGGCGTCCACCGCGGCGCCCTCGGTGGTAGCCGGCCGTCGTTCGACATCTCATCGGACCTCGAGGAGCTGGGTCGGACGCCGATGGCCGTCGTCTGTGCCGGACCCAAGGCGATCCTGGACGTCCCGGCCACGCTCGAATATCTCGAAACGCGCGGGGTCCCCGTGATCGCCGTCGGCCAGCCGGAGCTGCCGGGGTTCTACGCTCGGTCGTCCGGGATCGCGGCGCCCATGTCCGTCGCCGACCTCGAGGGGGCAGCTGACGTTGTCGCGATGCAGCTCGGCAGCGGATTGGGTGGCGGCATCCTCGTCTGCGTTCCCGTGCCGGCCTCGGACGCACTCGCCGACGACGTGGCGCGCGACGCGGTCGAGCGCGCGATCGCCGATGCCGCTTCCGCCGGCGTCGCCGGCCCGGCGCTGACGCCCTGGCTGCTGTCGCGCATCGCGGACGTCACCGCGGGCGCGTCGGTCCGTGCCAACACGGCACTGATCGTCAACGACGCTCGTGTCGCGGGTCAGCTGGCGGCCCTCCTTGTCCGGCGCGAGCACTGACCCGTCAGCGCCCGACGACCCCCGAGTGCGGTGCGCCGACGCCCCCGCCGAAGGTCCCGGACCCTTGCCGCTACCGCGGGTCCGTCGCTACACTCGACGCCGCCCGACCCGGGCCTGGAATCCCCTGAGGTGACCCGACGCGATGCGGATCTACGAGGGCAGCGCGCGCCAGGATTTCGAGGAGGTCTTCCGGTCGATCGGGGCCTTCCTCGACCAGCGCGGCATCCGCGACGTCCTGCTCCTTGAAGCGCCGGACGGTTTCATCGTCCAGGGACTCGTCACCTCAGGCACGGGCGGCGGTACGTGGTCGGAGGCGGTCGGAACGGTGGGCAAGGAGACCTTCACCTTCCTCGACGAGGACATCGCGCGGTTCATGGAAGAAGCCGGTGCGCGTCGCGGGAGCGGCGTCCCGGCGACGCCGGCCGGTCGGTACGAAGCTGCGTTCCGGGTCATCGGTCGGTACATGGACGACCAGAAGCCCCGGGACGTCTTCTTCTTCGAGCAGGAGGGCGCCTTCGTCCTGCGGCTGCTGATGGCCGGCCAGGCGGGCAGCCGCCACGAGCTCGCCGAGTTCACACGCGATGACATCAACGACATGGTCGCGCGCGGACCGAGTCTGCGGCACACTGACACGGCAACGCCGGCATCCTGACGCCGATCTCACCGGCCAGCAAGGCAGATGGAGGTAGACCCATGAAGGCTCTCAAGACCGTCGCGGTCGCACTGGGGATCACCCTGGCCGCGTTGATCGTCATCCCGCTCGCGGTGCTCGCCGGGCTGTTCGTGTGGCTGAAGGTCACCGAAGAGGACGACGAGGAGCTGCTCGAGCTCGACCAGGAAGGCGCCTGATCCCCACCGACTCGACCGCCACATCGAGCGAGACGCCCGCCGACCAGGCGGGCGTCGGACTGTCCGGCCGGGATTCGCAGCGGCGCGCGACCGCGCTCCTGCCGGCGTCGACCCAGAGAGAACGGCGCCTTGCCGAACTCGGCGTCCTCGTCGTCATGGTGTTCTGGGCGGGCAACTTCATCGTGGTCAAGGGCGCCATCAGCGTCCTGCCGCCCGTCGGGTTCACCTTCCTTCGCTACTCGATCGCCGCGATCACGCTGCTCGTCCTGCTTCGATGGCGCGAAGGCGCGATCCGGCTCCCGAAGGGCGACACGCTCAAGATCTTCGGTCTCGGCATCATCGGGTTCGGCTGCTACCAGATCCTGTGGCCGGTCGCGCTGCAATCGATCCCGGCCGGTGACTCCGCGCTGCTGATCGCGGCGACGCCCGTCATCACGGCTCTCCTCGCGATGGCGGTCGGGGAGGACCAGCCCAATGCCGTCAAGATCATCGGTGCGTTCGTCTCGTTCGCCGGTGTCGCGCTGGTCATCGCGGCTGGGCAAGGACTGTCGCTCGGGGTGTCGCTGACCGGTGACGTCCTGACATTGATCGCGGCGGCCTGCTGGTCGGTCTACACCGTGTTCGGGGCGTCGATCCTCCGCCGCCACTCGCCGCTGGTCACGACGACGTGGGCGATCGTCGCCGGGACGCTGTTCATCGCGCCGCTCGGGATCGGTCAGCTGCTCACATCGGACCTCTCGGGCTTCGGCCCGCCGGTCGTTCTCGCGATCATCTACTCGGGCACGCTGGCGGCCGGTTTCGCCAACGTGATCGTCTTCAACGGCGTGAAGCTGCTCGGCCCCACAAGGGTCAATGCGCTCCAGTTCCTCGTGCCGGTCCTCGCCGTCGGGATGGCCGCGGTCTTCCTCGACGAGCCGATCCGCGCGATCCAGATCGTGGGTGGCGCCGTCATCCTCGCCGGCGTCGCTCTCCTTCGACGAGGGTCGTGGCCCGGCCGCGGCCGCGTCACGCATGCGGTCGGGAGCGCCGCCCGGTGACGTCGCGGTGATCGCGCCCGACGGCGTCGCGCCGCCTGTCCCGCCATTGCTCCCCGGTGAGCCGCCTCTGGCGATCCTCGTCGACTATGACGGCACGATCGCCCTCACCGATGTCTCCGACACCGTGATGGCGGAGCACATGCGCGGCCCATGGGAGGCGGAGGTCGCCGCATACGATGCGGGTCTGAGCGGATCGCGCCGCCTGATGGAGTTCGAGATCCGGTCCTTGGATACGCCGCTCGCGGCGCTGCTCGCGACGGCGGCCGCCCAGCCGCACGACCCAGGCTTCGTGCCGTTCGTCCGGCGCGCACAGGCAGCCGGCCTCCCGATCGAGATCGTTTCGGACGGGTTCGGCTTCTTCATCGAACCGGCACTCGAGGCGCTCGGGGTCGGGGAGCTGCCCGTCATCACGGCACGGACGACGTTCGACGGCACGCTGGCGTCGATCGCCTTTCCCAACGGGCACCCGACGTGCTTCGTCTGCGGCACGTGCAAGCGCAACCGGGTCCTCGAGCATCAGGCAGCAGGCCGCGCAGTCATGTTCATCGGCGACGGCGAGAGCGACCGATACGCCGCCGGGTATGCAGACATCGTGTGGGCGAAGCGTTCGCTCGTCCAGATCTGCCTGGAGGCGGGCTGGCCGTTCAACCGGTGGACGGAGTTCAGCGAAATCGACGCCTGGTTGAGCGACGTGCTGGAGGCGTGGCGGACGGACCCCGGATCGCGACCAGCGCCCATGGCGCGGCCGTTCTTCTGCGGCCCGGAGGTATGGGCCGACGGTCGCGTCGACCCGGTCCCCGGATCGTGGCCGCCGCGCCGCCAAGACGGCCGTCGCGGCGGCGAGACGCGCCCGTGACAGCCGCTCGCTAACTTCGGTTCGGTGAGACGGATCGTCGTGCTCCTCGTCTTTGCCGGCGTCGTCACGGGATGCGCCGGGGCGCCCCCGGCCGGCG
>JBJMNA010000318.1:0-12925 GCA_045804485.1 Chloroflexota bacterium | reverse complement strand
CCGGCCGTTGGTCGGGCCACGGCTCGCGAGAGGATGGCTGGCTGCGCGGCCCCTGCCGGTCGACCGGACGGTGGGTCGAACCCCGGTCGGGTGTCGCTCGGTTGGGTGGTCCATCGAAGGGCCGTCGTCCCGTGCCCGGCCTGTCGGCCCATGGCGGCCTTGACTCGTCCCATCGGTCGCCTGGCCGAGAGGGAAACCGCGGCTCTGGTGGACCGCCGCTCCGGCCACGTCCCCCAGGGCCGCCGGATCGGCCGGATCCGCCGGCGTCGCGCGGTCCGCCGGGACCGTCCGGCATACCGGGACTGTCGGGTCCCGACGGGCGATACGACGAGCCGCCGCGGAATGGCGGGCGTCCGCCGGCGTCGGTGCCAGATGGGCGACCTGTCGGCTTGCCACCGGGTCGCTTCCCGGGCTTGCCCCCTTTGCCGTGGGGCCGTCCGCCGTCCCCGCCCGGTCGATCAGCCATGACCGACCTCCACGGTCCGTCGCCAGCGCTGCCCGTCGCGCGTGTCCTCGACCGTGACGCCAAGCGCCGCCAGCTCGTCGCGGAGTCGGTCGGATGACGCGAAGTCGCGGGCTGCGCGTGCCTCGACGCGTGCATCGAGGAGCGATGCGATCGCCGGGTCGAGATCGTCGGCCGGTTCAGGATCGGGCAGGATCGCGAGCACGCGGTCGAGGTCGTGGAGCGCGTCGAGCGCGCGGCGGGCATCCGCCGTCGAGAGCGACCGCCGTTCGATGCGGCGATTGAGGTCCCGGACGAGGTCGAAGACGACGGCGAGGCCCGCTGACACATTGAGGTCGTCGTCAAGCGCGTCGCCGAAGTCGGTGCGGGCAGCGGCCAGTCGCGCAGGGATCTCCGGGTCGTCTGGCCCGTCCTCGACGTACGCGCCAAGCGCCGCGACGGCGGCGTCCAGTCGGTCGACGGCGGCGCCGGCGGCCGCGAGCGACTCGGGCGAGTGGTTCAGAGCCGCACGGTAGTGCACGGAGATGAGCGCGAGTCGCAACGCGCGGGCCGAGATCCCGGACGCGAGCACCTCACCGACGCGCGCGATGTTGCCCGTCGACTTGGCCATCTTCGAACCGGCCATCTGGAGGTGGGCGCAGTGCAACCACGTCCCGACGAACGTCTCGCCGGTCGCAGCCTCGCTCTGCGCGATCTCGTCTTCGTGATGCGGGAAGATGAGGTCCACGCCGCCGGTATGGATGTCGAATGACGATCCGAGATGCGCCATGCTCATCGCGGAGCATTCGATATGCCACCCGGGCCTGCCGGGTCCGATCGCGGTCTCCCAGACCGGCTCGCCGGGCTTCGGTCCCTTCCACAGCGCGAAGTCGCGGACATCGTCCTTGCCGTACTCGTCGGCCTCCACACGCTCGCCGACGCGTTGCCCCTCCGGGTCGAGGCGCGCGAGCCGGCCGTACGCCGGCCAGGACGCGATCCGGAAGAACATCGAGCCGTCGTCGGTCCGGTAAGCGTGTCCCCGTTCGAGCAGCGTCGCGATGAGGTCGACGATCTTGTCGACGTGTTGCGTCGCGCGCGGCAGGACATCGGGGACGGTCATCCGGAGCGCCGTCGCGTCGGCGAGGAACATCCCGAGATAGCGGTGTGCGAGCACCCCGATCGATTCGCCCGTCGCCGCGGCGCCGCGGATGATCTTGTCGTCGATGTCGGTGATGTTCATGACCCAGGTGACGGCGTAGCCACGCCAGCGAAGGTGGCGGACGAGAAGGTCCGCGAACAGGAACGACCGGAAGTTCCCGATGTGGGCCGGGCCGTAGACCGTCGGCCCGCACGAGTAGACGCCGACGGCGTCGCCGCGCAACGGGACGAACGGTCGGGTGTCCCCGGACAGCGTGTCGTGAAGCCGGAGCGTCACCGAGCTTCCTCCACCGTCGCGATGGCGAGCGCCGAGATCGATCGCCCCGCGCCGTCGGCGCCATCAAGGTTTCCGGTCGAGGCCTTGACGTTGACAGCGGACGGATCGACCTGGAGCAGGCTCGCGATCGTGTCACGCATCGCGTCCAGGTACGTGCCGAGCCGCGGTCGAGCCGCGATGATCGTCAGATCGACCGTCGCTGCGCGCCAGCCGGCCGCCGCGACACGCCTGGTGACCTCGGCGACCAACGTCGCGCTGTCGATCCCCGACGGCGTCCGTGCGTCTGCCGGAAACAGACGCCCGAGATCGCCGAGGCCGGCCGCGCCGAGCAGAGCGTCGGAGATCGCGTGGAGCGCCACGTCGCCGTCCGAGTGACCGACGAGTCCCGGTGCGCCCGCGATCTCGATACCGCCCAGGCGGAGCCCGCTGCGCGGACCGAACGGATGGCTGTCGTGGCCGATCCCCGTGCGGGTCGCAGCGGGACGAGCCGCGCCAAGCGCGACGGCCGCCTGCCGTAGATCGGCGGGGAGCGTCACCTTGATATTGCCTGCGTCGCCTGGAACCACATGGACAGCGATGCTACAGGCTTCGAGCAGAGCAGCCTCATCGGTGAACGTCTCGGGTCCATCGGCGGGAAACCGCTGCCACGCCGTCCGGAGGATCGCTCTCTGCGCCCCCTGTGGCGTCTGCGCCGCCCCAAGCCCGGCCCGCTCGACCGTCGCCCCGACGACATCGCCGTCGATCCGCTTCAGCGTCTCGGCGACCGGCACGACGGGGATGGCGGCGCCGTGCCGCACGGCCGCTGCAGCGACCGCACCGATGAGCGTGGCGTCGACGAGCGGCCGGGCGGCATCGTGGACGAGGACGACACGCTCCTCATCCGAGACGCCGAGCGCATCGAAGGCGACGAAGCCGGCGTGGACCGATTCTTGACGTCGCGCGCCGCCTGGGACGACGTCAACGACGGCCGCCGGTAACCAGGCCGCCCCGGCGATCTCGCCTCGCCGCTCGGGCGACGTGACGATGACGATCCGTCCCACTGCCGGAGAGCGAGTGAGCGCATCGAGCGTCCAGGCGAGCAGCGGGCGTCCGGCTATCTCCACGGCGAGCTTGTCGTTGCCGCCCATCCGGCTGGACCGACCGGCAGCGACGACGATGGTGTCCGCGCCGATACCGGAGGAAACGATGCTCAATCGAGACGCGGCTGGGCGAAGATCATCCTGCCCGCGACGGTCTGGAGGACGCGGGTGACCGAGACGTCGAGCTCCCTGTCGATGTGGCGCGCTCCACCCTCGACGACGATCATCGTCCCGTCATCGAGGAAGCCCACGCCCTGGCCCGCTTCCTTGCCCTCCTGGATCACGCGGACGCGAAGGTCCTCGCCCGGCAGGACGGCGGGTTTCACCGCGTTCGCCAGCGAGTTGATGTTCATGACCCGGACGCCCTGGAGCTCGGCGACACGGTTGAGGTTGAAGTCGTTCGTCAGGATCACCCGGCTGCGGGCGAGCGCCAGCGCGACGAGCTTGGCGTCGACCTCGGCGATCTCGGGCACGTCGTCCTCGACGATCTCGACCGGTGTCGTCGGCTCCTTCTGCATCCGGTTGAGGATGTCGAGCCCGCGGCGGCCGCGGTTCCGCCGGAGCGTGTCGGAGCTGTCGGCGATGTGCTGGAGCTCGTCCAGCACGAAACGCGGGATCACGAGCGTCCCGTAGATGAAGCCCGATTCGACGATCTCGGCGATCCGGCCATCGATGATCGCGCTGGTGTCGACGACGATCCGCGGCTCGCCGCGCGCCAGCCCGGTCGAGCGATCCGCCGCGGGCGGCCTGAGGAGGCCCACGGCCTCGGCGGCGATGAGCAGGTCCTTGCGCTTCGCGACGGTGAGTCCGAGCATCCCGAGTCCCAGGAAGATCGAGACGCCGAGCGGCAGGAGCGTCCCCCACGGGTCCGCGAGCCCGGACAGCGGGAACCCCAGCAGGAGTCCCATCAGCAGGCCGAGCAGCAGGCCGACGACCGCGGCGACGAACTCTGCGGTCGACAGCTCCTCGACCCGACGGATGAGCCACTGCGCAGGGACGACCGTGAGGTACGGCAGGATGGCGAACCCGACGACGACCCACGCCACGACCCACGCCGCGAGGAATGCCCCGGCGTACTCCTGGTCGCTGAAGAGCCCGCCGCCCGAGACGGCCAAGGCGAGTCCGACGACACCCCCGAGCGCAGCCCCAAGAACGCGGATGTTGCGGATCAACGGTTCCCTCGGCTGTTGCCGGCGTCCCTCGGGTCGCGAGCGCCCTGGCCGGACGGTCAGCCTAGCATCGCCGGGATCGCCTCGCCACGAGGCGACGGGTGGTCGGACAGGCACGCCGCGATGGCGTCACGGAGCGTCGCGACCCTCACCAGATCGAGGTTGGGGATGGGCGGTCCCGGAGGCCCGGCTGTGGCTGCCGGCACGATGGCGGTCCGGAAGCCGAGCCGCGCCGCCTCGCGGAGCCTCCGGTCCAGGCCGCTGACCGCTCGCAGCTCCCCGAGAAGCCCGACCTCCCCGATCGCGACGGTCCGTGGTGCGATCGCGCGGTCTCGTGCCGAGGACGCGAGCGCGAGGGCGAGCGGGAGGTCGACCGCGGGCTCGGCAACGGACATGCCGCCGGCAAGGTTCGCGTAGACGTCGTGCGTACCGAGCGAGACGCCCGCGCGCCGGCCGAGAACGGCGATCAGCAGGCTCAGGCGATTCGGATCCAGCCCGGTCGCTTTGCGCGATGGCGTGCCGTATGCGCTCGGGCTCACGAGCGCCTGGACCTCGACGAGGAGCGGCCGGCTGCCCTCGAGAGTCGGCGCGACGATGCTTCCGGGCGCGTCGCCACCATGGTCCGCAAGGAACGCGCGTCCCGGGTCGGCCACCTCGAGGAGGCCGGCCTCGGCCATCTCGAAGACTCCAACCTCGTCGGTAGACCCGAACCGGTTCTTGGTGGCGCGGAGCAGCCGGAGCGCGGCATACCGCTCGCCTTCGAGGTTGATCACGGCGTCGACGAGATGCTCGAGCGTCTTCGGGCCCGCGATCGAGCCGTCCTTCGTCACGTGTCCGACGAGGACGACCGTGATGCCGTCGCCTTTCGCGAGGTCCATCAACTGGAGGGTGGACTCGCGCACCTGGCCGACACTCCCCGCGGCGCCGTCGAGCGCATCCACGGTCGCCGTCTGGATCGAGTCGACGATGACGACCACCGGCCGCTCGGACCGAGCTGCCTCCACGATCGTCCCGACATCGTGCTCGGCGAGGACGCGGACACCTTCCCCGGACGATCCGTCGAGCAGACCGAGCCGCGCCGCGCGGAGACGGACCTGCGCCGGCGATTCTTCCCCTGACGCGTACAGGACCGAACCGCGGCCTGGCATCCGGGTCAATCCGGCCGCGGCCTGAAGGAGCAGCGTCGACTTGCCGATGCCGGGCTCGCCACCGACGAGGACGAGCGATCCCTGGACGAGTCCCCCGCCGAGGACGCGGTCGAACTCGCCGATGCCGATCCGGAGACGAGGCACGTCGGCGTCGCCGATCGCCGCAAGCCCTGTCGCGACGGACCTACCGATCGCGAGGCCAGTCCGGGCCGCGGTCCGCGTCCCGCGGACGGTCTCGTGGACGACGGTCTCGACGAGGCTGTTCCACTCCCCGCACGCCGGGCATTGCCCCTCCCAGCGAAGGAACGACTCCGCGCAGGACTGGCAGACGAAGCGGCTCTTCGGCCGCGCCATCGCTAGGCCGCCGTACGGGCGGCGCGGATCACCGCGCCTCGACGGGGGTTCGCGGCTCGGCGAGGTGGATGTCGAGGCCGGCTTCCGGGTCCTTGTCCACGATGATCGTGGAGCCGGGCTCGTACGACCCGAGCAGGAGCTGCTCGGCAAGGACGTCCTCGATCATGTTCTGGATGACCCGGCGCAAGGGTCGTGCCCCGTACGCGACGTCGTAGCCCAGCTTGATGACATGCTCCTTGGCCGCCTCGGTGACCTCGAGCGACATCTGCTGCGCGCGGAGCTGGTCGCGGACGCGAGCGAGCATCAGGTCGACGATCTCGGCGATCTCCTCGACGGTCAGGGAGCGGAAGACGACGGTCGCGTCGATGCGGTTGAGGAACTCCGGGCGGAAGTTCTGCTTCAGCTCGGCCGCGACCTTGTCCTTCATCAGCTCGTACGAGCTCTCGGCGCGGTTGGCGTCGGTCGAGCCCATCGCCCGGAAGCCAAGGCTGGAGTTGGTCTGGAGCTGCTTCGCGCCGAGGTTGGAGGTCATGATGATGATCGCGTTGCGGAAGTCCACGCGCCGGCCCTTCGCGTCCGACAGGTGCCCATCCTCGAGGATCTGGAGCAGGATGTTGAAGACCTCGGGGTGCGCCTTCTCGACCTCGTCGAGGAGGATCACGCAGTAGTTCTTGCGACGGACCGCCTCTGTCAGCTGGCCACCCTCGTCGAACCCGACATAGCCGGGAGGGGCCCCGACCAGCCGACTGACGTTGTGGCGCTCCATGAACTCGCTCATATCGATCTTGATAAGGGCGTCCTCGCTGCCGAACATGAATTCGGCGAGCGCCTTGGCGAGCTCGGTCTTCCCGACGCCGGTCGGCCCGAGGAAGATGAACGAGCCGATCGGCCGCTTCGGATCCTTGAGGCCCGCCCGCGCGCGGCGGACCGCCTTCGACACGATGCCGATCGCCTCTTCCTGTCCGATGACGCGTGCGTGGAGAGACTCCTCCATCTTGAGCAGGCGCTGCGACTCCTCCTGGGCGATGCGTGTCACCGGGATCCCGGTCCACATCGCGACCACCTGGGCGATCTCTTCCTCGTCGACGGTCGGCTGATCCCCGGACACCTGCGACTGCCACTCGGCGCGCTGTGCGTCGACGCTCTCGCGCGCTGTCGCCTCGGCCTCGCGGAGCGTCGCCGCCTCCTCGTATTCCTGGTTGTTGATCGCCGCGTCCTTCTCCTTGGTGATGCGGTCGAGCTCCTTCTGAGCCTCGCGCAGGGTCGGCGGTGCGGACGCATGGCGGAGCCGGACGCGCGACGCTGCCTCGTCGATGAGGTCGATCGCCTTGTCCGGCAGATGCCTGTCTGTGATGTACCGGATCGAGAGGTCGGCCGCGGCCTTCACCGCCTCGTCCGTGATGGTCACCTTGTGATGCTGCTCGTACCGCTCGCGGATCCCCATCAGGATGTCGACGGTCTGCTCGAGCGTGGGCTCCTCGACCATGACCGGCTGGAACCGCCGCTCGAGGGCCGCGTCGCGCTCGATGTACTTGCGGTACTCGTCGAGCGTGGTCGCACCGATGCACTGCAGCTCGCCGCGCGCGAGCGGCGGCTTGAGGATATTCGCCGCGTCGATCGCGCCTTCCGCTGCGCCGGCTCCGACGAGCGTGTGGAGCTCGTCGATGAAGAGGACCGCGTCGTTGGTGTTGCGCAGCTCTTCGATGATCTTCTTGAGCCGTTCCTCGAACTCGCCGCGGTACTTCGTGCCGGCGACGAGGGAGCCGATGTCGAGCGTCAGGACGCGTTTGTTCAGCAGCGTCTCGGGAACGTCGCCGGCGACGATCCGGTGGGCCAGGCCCTCGGCGATGGCCGTCTTGCCGACGCCCGGCTCACCGATCAGGGCGGGGTTGTTCTTCGTCCGCCTCGAGAGGATCTGGATGACCCGCTCGATCTCCTTCTCCCTGCCGATAACGGGATCCAGCTTTCCTGCACGGGCCGCATCGGTGAGGTTGATGCCGAGCTGGTCGACGGTCGGCGTCTTGCTTGCGCGCTTGGTCTCCGGGGTGGGGCCGGCCGACGAGCTCTGCGACAGGACGCGGATGACCTCGTGGCGGACCTTGTCGAGGTTGACGCCGAGTGACTCGAGGACTCCGGCGGCGATCCCCTCGCCCTCACGGACGAGTCCGAGGAGCAGATGCTCCGTCCCGATGTAGTTGTGACCGAGCCTGCGGGCCTCGTCGATCGCGAGCTCGATGACGCGCTTCGCACGTGGTGTCAGTCCGACCTCACCGACGACCGGACGATCGCCGCGGCCGATGATGAATTCGACGGCTGTCCGGACCTTCGCGAGCTCGACGTTCATGTTCTCGAGGACGCGCGCGGCCACACCCTCGCCTTCGCGCACCAGTCCGAGGAGAAGGTGCTCGGTGCCGATGTAGTTGTGGTTGAACCGCTGCGCTTCGTCCTGAGCCAGGGTCAGGACCTTGCGGGCGCGATCCGTGAACTTGTCAAACCGATCCATCGAGTCGAACGCCTGTTCCCTTCACGAGCGCCACGAACGTGCCGCTCTGGCCATGCTAGCACGACACCATCACCGGGACGCCCGGCTCGCGCGTACGTGCTCCTACCCGTACCAACGTCGGGCGAAGCGTTGCGGATGCATCCCGCGGGGGTAAGAAATCGAAACGACCCACCGGTCGGACCGGCGGGTCGTCGGAGGCGGCGGGCGGGCGTCAGCCCTCCGTGTTCGCCTCCATCGTCTTGCGGGCGATCCCGCGAACCTCGTCCGCCGCCGCTTCCTCTTCGGCCGCTTCGTCGCCCACGACCGTCTCCACGACGGTCTCGATCGTCTCTTCAGCCATCTGGTCTTCGGCGGCTTCGTCCTCGGCGACGGTCTCGACGATCGTCTCGATGGTCTCGGCTGCAGCTTCCTCTTCGACGGCTCCGTCGGTGGCGACCCGTTCGACGACCGTCTCGACGGTCTCTGCGGCGGCCTCCTCTTCGGCAGCGTGGTCCTCGGCGACGGTCTCGAGGATCGCCTCGATCGACTCGGCGGCCGCCTCCTCTTCTGCGTCCTCGAGCGCCGCGACCGTCTCCACGACCTCGGCGGCAGCCTCGCTGGCGGCCTCCTCGTTCGCCTCGTTCGCAGCAGCGACATCCGCGAGGCGGTCGATCTCGGCCGAGGCAGCATTCTCGAGCGACGCCTCGTCCGCGGCGACGCTTTCGACGATCGCCTCGATCTTCTGCTCGGCGAAGGCGTCCTCGATCGCCTCGTCCTCGGCGACACCCTCGATCATCGTCGTGAGCGACTCACCAGCGGCCTGCTCTTCGAGTGCTTCGTCGACGATGACCGTCTCGACGACCTCGTCGATCCGGGCGGTCGCAAAGGCCTCCTCGATCGCGTGATCCTCGGCGACCGTCTCGACGACGTCGTCGATCCTGGTCGCCGCAGCCTCCTCCTCGGCGGCCTCGTCCTCGGCCACGCGCTCGACGACATCGTCGACTTCGGCCGCGGCGAGCTGCTGGCGGACCTGCGCGAAGGCAGATGCAAGCGTGTTGTCGATCCCGCCCTCGGGCTCCTGGACGGCGTCTGACATCGAGTAGCTGCGCTCGGGTCGCGGACGTCGCTCCTGCCGGGGCGCGCCGGGCGAGCTCGGGGCAGCGGGTGCGCCGGTCGGCCCGGCTTCGGCCGCCGGACGGGCGGGCGGCTCCTCCGCCTGCTTCAGACTCAACCCGAGGCGATGCCGCTCGGAGTCGAGCGAGATGATCTTTAGCTTGAGCGACTGACCCTCGTGGACGACGTCGCCCGGGTGCGCGACGCGCTGATGCGAGAGCTCGCTGATGTGGATCAGGCCCTCGAGGCCGTCCCGGACACGAACGAACGCGCCGAAGTTGACGAGCTTGGTGACCGTGCCGTCGATGATGTCCCCGACCTTGAAGTCCGCCACGGTGGAGTGCCACGGATCGGGCTGGAGGCGCCGGATCGACAGGCTGATCCGACCACGCTCGTGGTTGATGTCGATGACCTCGGCCTCGACCTCCTCGCCGACGTGGTAGCCGGACTCGGGGTTGTTGACCTTGTTCCACGAGAGCTCGCTCTTGTGGACGAGGCCGTCGATGCCGCCCAGGTCGATGAAGACACCGAACGGGGCGATCGAGCGGACCGTGCCGGTGACCTTCTGGCCGACCTGGAGGCTGCTGAAGAGCTCGTCCCGCTTCTCGCGGCGCTCCTCGTACAGCGCGACCTTCTCGGACAGGATCAGCCGGTTCGCTTTGCGGTTGACCTCGAGGATCTTCAGCCTGAGCTTCCGGCCGACGAACGGCATCAGCTTCTCGGCGATCTCCTGGGCGGCGTCACGCGGCTGGTCGTTCTGCGGCCGGCGCGGGAAGTCGACGATCTGGCTGATCGGGACGAAGCCGCGGATGCCGCAGTCGACGATGAGGCCGCCCTTGTTGTGGTCGATGACCGGCGCCTCGATGATGACGCCCGCCTCGAACTGCTCCTGCATCGCGCGCCACTTGCGCTCCAGACCGGCGCGGCGAAGCGACAGGACGACGTGGCCCTCGGGCGACTCCGGCTGGAGGACGTAGACGAGGACCGTGTCGCCGATGGCGAGCTCCGGCTGTCCCTCGCCGTGTCGACCGAACAGCTCGCGGTTGCTGACGACCCCTTCGCTCTTGGCACCGATGTCGACGAGGATCTCGTCCTTGTCGATCCGGACCACCTGGCCCTCGACGACGTCACCGTGCTTGAAGCTCTTGATGTCGGAGTCCTGCTCGGCGAGGAGCTCCTCCATCGTCGTCGGCTCGGGACCGAGCTCGCGCGGCGCGGGCTCGTCGTCCTCGCTCGCGGCAGGCGCGTCGGCGGTGTCGTCGGCGCTCAGGCCTTCGGTCGGCGGCTGGCCGTTGCTCGAGGCTTCGACGATCGGCGTGCCGGCGGCCGCCTGGGACTCGGCGTCCGGCTGGGGTTCGGCGTCCGGGCCTGTGGGCTCGGCGGCTCCGGCGTCGCCGGCTGGGGCGTCGGTCGCGACGGCGGCGTCGGATGTCGCGTCAGCGGCCGCCTCGGGCGGTGTCGGGTCGGCGTCGTCGGTGTTGGTGGCGGGGTCGTCGGCGACGGCGACGGCCGTCGTGGTGTCGTCCGACGGGTTGGCGACGGCGGCGGCTGCCTCCGACTCCGGGGCGGTCCCGCTCTGCTGCTCTTCGGTCAAGGTGATGGTCACTCCTGGTTGTGGATTTGCTCCCGAGAATCAAGAACGGCTCGAGCGACGCTCAAGCCGGTTCCGAAACGGTTCGGGTGTGGTCCGTGGTGATCGACTCCGCGGTCCGCTCCTTCGTGCGTCGAATGGGCCTGTTCTGTCGCTTCTTCAGCTGTCCTGCCTCTTGGGGCCGGGAGAGTCTAGCACACGACTTCTGACGGCTACAATCGCCGCGCCGTGCCCGAATTGCCAGACCTCACAGTCGTCGCGGACGCTCTTCATGCCGCCCTGGCGGGACGTCCGATCGGATCCGCGGAAGCGCCCGGTCCGCTCGCCGTCCGTGGCACGCCGGCCGAGCTCGCGGGTCTCGTCGGGCAGCGCGTCAGCACCATCCGGCGACGCGGGAAGTTCCTGCTGATCGATCTCGAACGCGACCTGATCGCGTGCAATCCGATGTTGACCGGGCGCTTCCAGCTGGCGATGCCCGGCGACAAGCTGCCGTCGAAGACGGCCGTCGTGCTCGGATTCGGGCCGCGAACGGCCGCGCCTCGTGACGCGGCCAAGTGGACCCGCGGTGCGACGTGGCTGCCGGCGAACGACGCGACGCCCGAGGTCCGCTACCGGGATCCGACGCAGATGGGCAAGGTGTATCTGGTGCCGGCCGGCGTCGACCGTCCGGTGCCCGGGCTGGGCGGTGGCGAGCAGGGTCCGGACGCCGACGACCCGAGCCTCACCGTCGAGGTGTGGCGCGACCGGATCCGGAAGCATCCGGGCGAGCTGAAGAACCTGCTTCGCAACCAGAGCTTCGTCGCCGGCATCGGGAACGCGTACTCCGACGAGATCCTCCACGCCGCCAAGCTCTTGCCGTTCCGCAAGAGGTCATCGCTGGCCACGGAAGAGGTGGATGCCCTCTACGCCGCGACGCGGTCGACGCTGGCCGATGCGATCGAGGTCCTTCGCGCGCGCGTGCCGCCAACCTTCGAAAAGCAGGTCCGTGACTTCCTGGCCGTCCACGACAAGGGCGGCCAGCCCTGCCCGCGCTGCGGGACCCGCATCACGGAGGTCCGCGCCGGCGGGTTCATCACGTCGTACTGCCGCGGCTGTCAGCACTGATCCGGCGCGACGCCACCGTCCGTGGTGCCGCCGGCGCGCGGCCGATCAGGGGATCTGGAGGACCTGGCCGACCTTGAGGTTCGCGGGGTTCGTGATGCCGTTGAGCTTCGCGATCGCCTTGGGCGTGGTGTCGAACTTCGCCGCGATCCCGATCAGCGTATCGCCCGCCTTGATCTTGTACGTCCGTGTGCCGACTGCGGACGGTTGCGCCGAGCCCGGGGCGCCCGAGACCGACGCGCTCGCTGACGCGCCGGCAGTCGCGGCCGTGGACTGCGCCGGGCGGTTGGTCGGAGCCGTGCTCGGACCGGTCGTCGCGCTGAGCGACGGTCGTGGGGACGAGTCCCCGACGGCCGCCGGGACGCCGCCTCCGGTCAGTCGGGCGAGGACGATCGCCGAGAAGGCCAGCGCGAGCAGGATGACGAGGACGGCCTGCCCCGGAACGCGTTCGCGTCCCAGCGACGGCATGGTCATAGACATCCGGGCGTGGTCGAGGACGACGGGCGTGGTCCGGGCGACCGGACGCGGCAACGTCGGGCTGCGCTCGACGCCCGGCGGTCGCATCGCGCGCGCCGCGTCGTAGGTGGCGCAGCCGACATAGTCGCCGGTGAGACACAGGCGGCGCTGCTTCTCGGCCGCGAGGATGGCGGCCGGCATCACCGCGCCGCAGCGATGCTCGCGTGCGAACGTGCTACTGCGCCAGCCGCCGTCGACCGCCGCCACGTACGGGCAGATCCCGGTGAGCAGTGGTTCAGGTGGCGGTTCGCTGGTCGCAGGCGGGACGGGGCGCGTGTCTGGGTCGACCGCGGTCATGCCGGCAAGGATAGCCCCACCCGGGCTCCGGGCATGCGCGTCCCGATCCGCTGTGGCGCCATGTGCTCAGAAACGCAAAAATCCCGGCGACGACCTATTTTCCCGAAAGGCTGCCCTCTCAGTATCTTCGGCGCTGGAGAGCTTAACTTCCGTGTTCGGGATGGGAACGGGTGTGGCCTCTCCGCTAGAGTCACCGGG
>JBJMNA010000317.1:0-9959 GCA_045804485.1 Chloroflexota bacterium | reverse complement strand
GTGCTCCTCGATCGCCGAGACGTACCGTCGCGCGTTCTCCGGCAGGTCGCTGAGCGAGCGGATGCCGTGGATCGGCTCGATCCAACCCGGGAACGTCTCGTAGATGGGCGTCGCCCGTGCGAGAGCCGCACCGCTCGATGGCCAGACCTCGACCCGCCGGCCGTCGATGTCGTATGCGACGCAGACGCAGACCGACTCGAGCCCCGAGAGGATGTCGAGCTTGTTGAGCATGATGCTGCTGACGCTGTTGACGGCCACGGCATAGCGCAGCGGGACCGCGTCGAGCCAGCCGATGCGCCGCGGCCGCCCGGTGACCGTCCCGACCTCATGACCGCGTGCCGCGATCCCGGCGCCGATCTCGTCGTGCAGCTCGGTCGGGTACGGACCGGACCCGACCCGCGTCGAGTATGCCTTCATGACGCCGATGACCTCGTCGACCTGGAGCGGGCCGATGCCGCCACCGGTACACGCGCCGCCGGCGACCGGGTTCGACGAGGTGACGAACGGATAGCTGCCATGGTCGAGGTCGAGCAGCGTCCCCTGCGCTCCCTCGAGGAGCACGTGCTCGCCGCGACCGAGCGCGGCCTGGACGAGCCACGTGGTGTCGTCGAGGTGGTCACGCAGGCGCTCGCCCCAGCCAGCGGCGTCGTCGACAAGCGCGTCGACGGCGAAGGTCGGCCGACCCATCGATTCGAGGACGATGTTCTTGTCGACCAGCGCTCGTCCGATCCGCTCGCGCAGGACCGCCCTGTCGAGGAGGTCCTCCATCCGGAGCCCGAGCCGCCACGCGCGGTCGCCATAGGTCGGCCCGATCCCACGGCCCGTCGTTCCGACCTTGCCGTCGCCCAGACGCGCCTCGTTCCCGACGTCGAGCGCGACGTGGTACGGCATGATCACGTGCGCGCTCCGGCTCACCCGCACGCGCGACACGTCGATGCCACGCTCGCTGAGCATGTCGAACTCGTCGATCAGGGTCACTGGGTTGACGACGACTCCGTTCCCGATGACCGACGTGATGTGCGGATACAGCACACCCGACGGCGTCAGCCGGAGCTTGAACACCTCGTCGCCCTTGACGACCGTGTGACCGGCGTTGTCGCCGCCCTGGTACCGCACGACCATGGCGACCTGCTCCGCCAGGAAGTCGGTCGTCTTCCCCTTCCCCTCATCCCCCCACTGCAACCCGACGATCACGGTCGCCGGCATCAGGCGGAACCCGCGAACGGAGAATCGGCGGCTTCGGCGGTCGCGGCGAAGGCGGGCGGCGAGCACGAGAGCGAGCGCACCCCAAGGTGCGTGAGCGAACGGCGGAGCCGACCAACGAACGCCCCGGCCGTCCCAGTCGCCGCCGTGAAAAAGAGAATGCCCAGACCTGAAGGGTCTGGGCCCGAGATAGACTGCTCCCGCGTTGCCGTCTTTCGGTCGCTCGGCCGGCTCACGGACCGGTCGATGCGCCATGAAAGCGCGATCGCTGACCTCCTGGTTCGCGGGCCATCCCGCTTCAGTGACGAGGACGGGCGGAGTATAGCAGCGGATCACCGGCGCCCGCCCGCCATCCAACAGCCGTACTTCCAGCCCTTCCTGCCGGTACGTCCGGTCGGTCCGATGCGGACCGGATGCCACGTAGTTTTCAGGTGTGATGCGCTTGCTGGGGATCCTGGCGCTCGCGGCTGTCGCCGCGGTCGCGGTCCTCTTCCTGCTCGATCCCAGCCTGTCCCAGGCCTGGGTGGACGACGGCACTCAGTCCCTCACGGCCGCGGCCGCCGCGGTTCTCGTCGGCGTCGCCGCGACCGCAACGGGGGCGTGGATCCTCGTTCGGCTTCGGTTCGGGCGGCTCGTCAAGTTCGCGGAGCGGATCGCCGGCGGCGACTACACGATCGAGGTCCCGGCGACCGGCGGCGGCCTGGATGGCCGGCTGGCGACCGCCATCAACACGATCTCCGCGTCACTCGCCGATACGCACGACCGAGCCACGGTCGACCGCCTGACCGGCGTCGCGAACCGCCAGTCGCTCCTCGCGGCCCTGTTCGCGGAGGTCGAGCGCGCGTCGCGCTACGAGCGACCGTTGTGCGTCGCCTTCGTCGACATCGACCACTTCAAGGCCGTCAACGACACCTACGGCCACGCCTCGGGTGACATCGTCCTCCGGGGCGTCGCGCAGACGGTCGCCGAGAACCTCCGGACGAGCGACCTCATCGGCCGCTACGGCGGCGAGGAATTCATGCTGATCCTCACCGAGACGACGGTCGAGGAAGGCGCAGCGCTCAGCGAGAAGCTCCGCAAGCTCGTCGAGCGCCTGCGTTTCTCGGTCGAAGGCAATCCGACCCTGTCGGTCACGATCTCGATCGGGATCGTCGGCGGCGCCGGCCAGCAGCTGCGAATGGACACCCTCGTCCGTGACGCCGACGCCGCGATGTATTCAGCGAAGTCGCTCGGGCGCAACCAGACCTACATCTTCGAGGAGCCCGACGAGGACGCGCGGGTGCCGCGAGCGCCCATCTCGGACCTCGGACGCGCGCGGGCGATGGAGATCGGCCGGCGGGCGCGCGAGGCAGCGACCGACATGCTGACCTCGTTCATCGCGCCCCTTCCCCACTATCGCGGCCAGCCCTCCGCGCTGATCGCGTCGATCGTCGTGACCATGGCCCAGCAGCTCGAGCTGCCCGAGGCTGAGGTCGATCGGATCCGCGTCGCCGCTCTGCTCCACGATGTCGGCAAGGTCGCCGTGCCTGAGGAGATCCTCGACAAGCCCGCGCCCCTCTCGTCGGCCGAGTGGCGGACCGTCGTCCAGCACCCGCGCATCGGCCAGGTGATCCTCGAGCACGCGGCGGCGTTGCGTGACGCCGTGCCGATCATCCTCCACCACCACGAGCGCTTCGCCGGCCACGGCTACCCGTATGGGCTCCGGGCGAACGAGATCCCGCTCGGTGCCCGGATCGTCGCCATCGCCGACGCATACGACGCGATGACCCACGACCGACCGTACAAGCGCGCGATGTCGCACGACGCCGCGATCGTCGAGCTCAAGCAGCATGCGGGCACGCAGTTCGACCCCGAGCTCGTCGCGCTCTTCTGCGACCTGTACACCGAGGTCGCACCGACGCCCGACCCCACCGTGCTCGCGATCACCAACCCGCAGCCCGAAAAACGGATCGTCCGCCGCGAGCGTCGCATCCGCGCGGTCGAAGCCAACTCCGACACGATCACGTTCGACAGCGGCGGCACGCTCGAGATCAAAGCGAGCGACGCGACGGACGCGATGACGGGACGGTCCGAGGGTCCCGGGCCATGGCCGGAGCAGCGGACCGGCGTCTCGGGCTGACGCCTCCCGGGGCCGACCCGCGATGATGCGGGCGTGCTCCGACTCGCACTCGCAGTCTTCGCCGTCCAGGCAGGGTTCCACGCCTTCACTGCGTCACTCCCGGTCGCGCTGTCCCGTGCGGGAGTCGCCGATCCCGAGATCGGGCTGATCGTCGGCACAGCGGCCCTCATCCAGATCCCGGCGGCGTTCGTCGTCGGCGTCCTGATCGACCGAGTCGGTGGCATCCGCAGCTTCACCGCCGGCGGGCTCGCGTATCTCGCAGGCTGCGCGATCCTGCTGCTGCCCGGCGTCGAGCCCGGCGGTCCCGTCGCACCGTTCCTCGTGGCACGGTGCTTCCAGGGCATCGGCATGGCGGCCATCCTCCCTGCCGCGCTGTCGCTGGTTCCGCGCCTCGTTGCGCCCGCTCGACGCGGGTTCGGCCTGGCGTTCGTCGGGAGCGCGCACAACCTGACGCTCGTCATCATTCCGCCCGTCTCGCTGGCCGTGCTCGCGCTCACCTCGCTCCACGGCGTTGCGACTGTCGCGCTCGCGGCTGTCATCGCCGGGCTTGCGGTGCTGCGGCTCGTGCCGTTGCGCTTCGCGTCGAGTGGCGACGAAAGCGTCGAGGGCGCACCGGCGGACGTCGCGAGGCGCCGGCTCGGGTTCGCCTTCCGGCCGTCGTGGGCTCGACTCATCGCCATCGACCTGCTGTTCATCATCCACTGGGGCGTCATCGTCGCCTTCATGCCGCAACGCGCCGAGGCCGCCGGCGCCGACATCGGACTGTTCTTCGTCGCCGACGGCATCGCCGTCCTGCTCGTCCGCGTCCCGACGGGCTGGATGGCGGACCGCGTGCGCCCCGTCTTCCTTGTTCTCGGCGGACTGCTGGCGACGGCGTGCGCGGTCGTGCTCCTCATCGGCCCGACGACGACACCGCTTCTCGTCCTGGCGGGCTCTCTCACCGGGCTCGGCGGCGGGCTCGTGATCACGCCACTGCTCATCGAGCTGTCACGCCGGAGCCGGTCCGCCGATCGCGGGAGTGCCTTCTCGCTGTTCTCCGCCGCGAATGCGGCGGCGTTGGCCGTCGGCAGCATCGGTGGCGCTCTCGTTGTCGCAACGTGGGGATTCCCCGCCGCGATGGTCGGCACGTTCGCCGCGATCGCGGTGGCCGCGATGCTGACGGCGTCGGATCGTGGTCTGCGCCGCGCACCGGTGGCGCCCCGGCAGGGCGAAGGCGTCGCGGCGGCCTAGCGCGACGCCCGCCGAACGCGGCCGCTCGCGGAGCTAGAAGTCGCGCCGGCCCTCGAAATGCGCGAGGACGCCCGGTCGACTCGACTCATAGATGGCGATCCGGTGACCACCGCGCGAGCGGTACGAGCTGACCGGCCCCTGCGGGATCTCGAGCGACCGTTCGGGCGTCCAGCCGCGCGACTCGAGCTCGGCCGTCGCCGCTGCGTGGTCCTCGACCCGGTAGACGAGGATCGTCCGGTCACCGGCGACGTGGTCGGTCAGCAGGATGTGCGGCGGATGCTCGGTGAATTCGAGCATCGCGACGCGCGTCCCGCCATCGTCGATGGCGAAGATCACGCGCGCACCGAATGCGTCGACGAGCTCCGCCATGTCGCCCGCCACGTCCCGGCTCGGGGTGTACAGGAAATCGAGGTCGGCGAGGATCACGCGCCAGAGTCTACGACCGGATGAGCACCCGATAAGTCGCCGATACGTGTCGGTGAAGGGCTCGTCGGTACGGTGCCCACGTCATCCCGCCGGACGACGCAGGGTCGGCGCCGGCGCAGCCGTCCGACCGGGAAGGAGATGGACAGTGAACAAGGTCCTCCTCACAGGGCGGCTCACGCGCGACCCGGAGATGCGCAGCCTCGCCTCGGGGAAGAACGTCACGACGTTCACCGTCGCGAGCAACGAGTTCATCGGCGGCGGCAAGGAGAAGGCGGAATACCATCCGATCGTCGCGTGGGACCGCTTGGCGGAGATCGCCGGCCGCTACCTCGGCAAGGGCCAGCAGGTCGCGATCGAAGGCCGCCTCCAGACGCGCTCGTGGGACGACGACAAGGGCGCCCGCCACTGGAAGACCGAGATCGTCGCCTCGCACGTCGAGATGCTTTCGGGGCGCAAGAAGAAGGACTACGAGGCCCAGCAGGCGGCCGACTCGCTCGTAGCGCAGGCCGAGGCGCTCGGTGAGGCACAGGCGACCGAGCCGATCGCCGAGCCGTCGTTCGACCCGGGGTCGAGCGACGACGACGACGAGGATGAAGAGGCCAACGGGTCCGAGCTCGGCGCGGAGGTCGCCGCCTGACGGGATCGCATCTTCCATGGCGACGGCGCGTCCCCCTCCGCGCCGTCGCCGCATCGTTCCGGCGACCGGCTGCCGCTCACGGCTTGATCGGCGGCCCGTACCAGACGCTCGCGGCGATGATCACGTACAACCCGAGCAACGCCAGTCCCTCGAGCCAGGTGCTCTCGCCGTCGAAGACGATGACCGCCGCGAGGAGCGCGGCGAGCACGACGGCCCCGACGAGGAGCGGCGTCAGGACGAGCGTCAGCGCCCCCGTCCCGAGGACCAGCGAGATGAGCACCAGCGCGGGTGTCAGCGCGATCGCGACCTGGAGGCTGCTGTTGAGGATGAGGCTCGTCGCAAGGTCCGTCTTGTCGGCCGCGGCCGCCTGGATCCCGACGACGTTCTCGACGGCGTTCCCCGCGATCGCAACGACGACCAGACCGACGAACGCCTCCGACAGGCCGACGCTGGCCATCGTCGGTTTGAGCGACTCGACGAAGAGGTCCGACGTCAGAGCCGCCCCCGCGGCGCCGACGACCAGGACACCGAGAGCGAGAGGCAGTGGCCACGCCGGCCCGGCGGACGGGTCGCGGACCTCACGGCTGGCGCCCCGGCCGCCGCCGAGGGAGTACGGGATCGACGCGGCGAACACGACGAGCAGGACGATCGAGACGATGGCGCTGAGATCGACCTGGTGGCCGGCGTCAGGCTCCCCGGGCATCGTCGCAAGCGTCGGGATCGCCAGCGCGGCGACCGCCAGCAGAAGGAGCGTGGCGAGCGTCCGGACGGCCGGCGCGTGGAACGTCTGCGTGCCGTGCCGCAGCCCACCGACGAGGAACGCCAGGCCGAGCACGAGCAGCGTGTTCGCCAGGATCGACCCGACAAGGGCGGTCTGGACGACCACGACGAGTCCGGCCTGCAGGGCGAAGATCGAGATGAAGAGCTCGGGCAGGTTGCCGAGCGCCGACTGGAGGATGCCCGTCGTCGCCGGGCCGAATCGCTCGCCGAGTTCGTCGGTGCCCTGCCCGATGAGCGTCGCGAGCGCCCCGAGAGCGACCGCGCTGACCACGAAGACGGCCGTCTGGCTGACGCCCGCGCCGTTGAGCGCGAACGCGAGTGCGGTGCTCACGCCTGCCACGATGAGGACGACGATCGCGGTCCGGCCGAGGATGGACGGCAGCGACGCGAACGTCGTCACCGGCGGCACGGCCGAGCTGACCGGGATGTGGCGGGGCTGGGCGGCGGCGTCACGCCTCCATGCTATCGGGCCGTTACGCGCACCGGCAACCCGGGCAGTGTCACCCGAACGCAAGGCCTCGCCGCGCGCGAGCGACGGCGGCGTGACGGGTCGGTCGCCACGCTTTGACCGTGGCGATCCTCGCTGGACTCTTCGCGCTCGGATCTCGTTTCGCCGGCAAGGTCGTCGGCATGGCGTTGGGCTGGGCGGGCACGCTCCTGTTCGGGCGCGTTCCGTCGTCGCGCCAGAAGGTCATCCTGGCGATCACCTTCGGGTCCGTGATCTGGCTCGTCCTCCTGGCGGGGATCATCTCGCCGCAGATCGGGGCCTTCATCCTCGTCCTCGTCCCATCGCAGGACCTGGTGCCGCAGGACGTCCTCCGGCTCGGGATGCTCATCGGCGCGATCGCGGTGCCGGCGGTCGTCGGCGGACTCATGCTCTGGCTGTCCCCGCCCGCTGCACGGACCGGACGCGTCGCGGTCGAGACGATCCTCCGTGGCTACCCGCTGACCGCGGTCCTCGCCGTCCTGCTCGTCTTCCTCGCTGTCCTCGCCATCTGGCGACGCGTGCGCAGCCTCCTTCGAGGTCACACCGACGCGCACGTCCCGATGATGGTCAAGCAGGGCGCCTACGACCAGGTCGCCACCGACGTCGACACCGCACTCACGCAGGCTGGATTCGATCTCGAACCTGGGCCTGCGCCCGCCGTCATGTCGAAGCCCGCGCGATGGCTCGCGACGGTCGCCGGGCGCGAAGCCGGCGACCTCGTCCCGGACCACCTGCTCCAGCTCCATGACGCGCGGCTGGACATCCTCGTCTATCCGAGCGACCTGCTCGTGTCCGGCAAGCCGGAGGACGTCGCGCACGCTCGTGCTGCGATCGCGAGCCGGCTCGTCACCTCGGCCGCCTACATGACGATCAGCTCGGAAGCGCAGGCGATCGAGGACCGGATCGCGGCCCTCGCGCTCGGCGGGGCGACGGCTGGCAAACCGCCGCCGTTCGACGACGCCGCGCGACGCGAGCTCGAATCGATCGACGGTCAGCTCGCGGCGACGAAGGTCCCCTACGAGGAATGGGAGGTCCTGTACCGCAAGCGGCTCCAGGTGGAGCGAGACCTCCGGGCGCGCATCGAGGTCGGCCAGGCTGTCCTTGGGAGCGAGCTGCCGGCCACCGGCCTGCCGGGCCCCGCCGCCGCTGTTGCAAAGGTCGGTGAGCTCGTCGGCGCGTCGGCTGGCGCCATCGCGGACGCCGCCGCCGACAAGGACACGCAGAAGGCGCTCGACCGGGTCGCAGGCCGACGATGGCGGCTCGGTGTCGCGGCGATGTCCGTCGTCGTCGCGACGATCAGGGCGATGTTCGCAGGCCGCGGCTCCAGCGGCGGGACGACGAACCAACCATCGGGCGAGCCCGCGTCCTTCCCGCGCCAGCCCGATCAGCCGCGGACGCCCCGCCCGTAGAGATGCCGGCGCGGGATCCCGGTCGCAGCTGAGACGCGGCGGGCGGCGTCGCTCCGACGGATCCCATCGGACACGAGGCGTTCGACCTCGGCTTGGCCCGCCGCCAGAGCATCGCCGCCGGGCTCGCCATCGGGATCCGTCGCAGCCGTGGCCGGCCTCGCCGCGACGCCCGCCCACGCCCCGACGACGAGCACGAATTCGCCGCGCGCAGGGATCGCTCCGTCGGACGCCGCCCCTGCAAGCTCGCCGAGCGTGCCCCGGACGACCTCTTCGTGGAGCTTCGTGAGCTCGCGGCAGACAGCCGCCGGCCGGTCCTCGCCGCACGCCTCCGCAAGGTCGCGCAGCGTCGCCGACGTCCTTCCAGGCGACTCGAAGATCACCGCTCCGCCGTCGTCTGCCGCGATGCGCGACAGCCGTTCGCGCCGCTCCCGCCCAGCGCGCGGCAGGAACCCCTCGAACGTCCAGCGTGGTCCGGCGACTCCCGAGGCAGCGACCGCCGCCAGCACGGCAGAGGCGCCGGGGATCGGCACCACGGTGCCGCCCTCGCCCGCCCATGCCGCGACGAGCTCCCGCCCGGGATCGCTCACGACGGGCGTGCCCGCGTCCGTCACGAGCGCGAGGTCGTCGCCGCCGCGCAGATGATCCAGCAGCGCCGCGGCCCGCGACGTGTCGCTCTGCGCGTGGTAGCTCGTCATCCGCGTCGCCAGACCGTGACGCGCCAGCAGACGCTGCGTATGGCGCGTGTCCTCGGCCGCGATGAGCGGAACGGTCCGAAGGACCTCGAGCGCGCGGAGCGTGATGTCCCCGAGATTGCCGATCGGGGTCGAGACGACGAACAGCGTCCCGCCCGGTCGGTCGCGATCGCCCCGGCCGGCACCGCTCCCCTCCCCGCTTGCCTCCTTGGTCATCCGCCGCGCGCCGACCCCGGCCGGCGTCGCGGGTAGAGGTAGTCCACGCCGCTCGTCCGAGGACCGAGCTTGGCGATCGGCGGGACCTGGCGCTTGAACTCCGAGCCGGCGATGAGGCGGTCGACCCGCTCGACCATCGACGCCTCGAACCCGAGAGCGACCATCTCCTCGAGCGAACGCCGCTTGTCGACCCGCCAGAACAGCAGCCGGTCGAGAACGGGATAGCTGAAGCCACCCTCGGTCTCGTCGGTCTGGCCGGGCCACAGGTCGGCCGACGGCGGCTTCCGGACGATCGCGTCGGGGACGCCGAGGGCGACCGCGAGCTGGCGGATCTGGCTCTTGTAGAGGTCGCCGATCGGGTTGAAAGCCGACGCGGAGTCGCCGAACAGCGTCGTGTATCCGATGAGCAGCTCGGTCTTGTTGCCCGTGCCCACGACGAGCCCGCCGAACGTCACGGAGCGGTCGTACAGGACGGACATCCGCATCCGCGCCGCGAAGTTGCCACGCCGGATCGGGGTCGCCTCCCCGCCGGATACCCTGGCAGCGCTCTTGAAGTAGCCGTCGACCATCGGCGTGATGTCCACGAGATCGCTGGCACACCCGAGCGTCGCGATGACCGATTCGGCGTCCGAGCGCGACGCCGGCGACGACGTCCGGTACGGCAGCATCACGCACAGCAGCCGCTCGGCGCCGATCGCCTCTGCGACGAGGAACGCGACGAGGGCGGAGTCGATCCCGCCCGACAGCCCGATGACGGCGC
>JBJMNA010000316.1:0-25518 GCA_045804485.1 Chloroflexota bacterium | reverse complement strand
GTGAGCGACTCCGGTCGCCAGCTCAGGGGCTCCTCCTCCTGGACGCCGCGTGGCCACTCCAGGTCGCTGCCTCTTCCGAACAGATCTCCGAAACCGACGCCGTCCGGGACGATGGCGATCCGGACGACCGCGAGGATCGCGACGAATGCCGCGAACCCGAGCCCGGCTTGGATGAGGGGATCCGTGTACATGCCAAACCTCCTTGTCGGAGTGCGGAAGTGTTACCGCTAAAACCTAGGACGCTGGTAACAGTCTAGACTTGCCATCGCGGTGTGTCAACCGCTAAACTGCGTTTTGATGGAAACACAAGAGGAATTCCGCGGCCACCGGATCGTCGGCGGCAGCCTCGCCCTCGACCTCCTGAACACGCAGAACGGGCCGGCAGGCGGGCAGCCCGAAGACGACGCGTTAAGCGACTACCCCGATGTCGTCGCGTGGGCCCGGTCCGTCGGGATGCTCGACGACCGAGAGGCGGATCGACTCGTGCGACGGTCGCGCTCCGACCCGCAACATGCCCAGAGCGTCTTCGAGCGAACCGTCGAGACCCGCGCCTACCTCTATTCCCTATTCAGTGCGATCGCCCGCGGCGCGCAGCCGTCGCCGCACGACGTCGACCGGCTTCAGCGAGACGAAGCCGAAGCCCTGGCACACGCCAGCCTTGTCGATGGAGACGGCGGGTACCACTGGAGCTGGACGGCCGATCCGGCGAACGTCGATCTCGCCGGCCCGCTCTGGCAGGTCATCCACGCCGCACTGACGCTGCTCACGGAAGGCAAGCTCGACCGCGTCAAGGGATGCGCCGCGTGCCGGTTTCATTTCCTCGACGAGAGCAAGAACCGGAGCCGGCGCTGGTGCTCGATGGACGACTGCGGCGCCGCGGACAAGATGCGCAAGTACGTGGCGCGTCGTGCTTCGGCGAGATCGGCTCGTCGAAACGCGGCGGGCTGACGCGGCGCTACGAAGCCGTCTGGACGCTTGGGCGGCATCCAGTTGAACCTTTCGCATGACGGCGACGCCATACCCTGTCGAACGCGACCGTCGTGGTCGTGGCACATGTCGAGGCGACCGTGGACCAGCGAGAGCTCGTCGAACGCGCGAGGCGGGGCGATCATGACGCCTTCGCCGGACTCATCGACCCCGCCCTCGCGCGGCTGGACGCGGCAGCCCGACTGATCCTTCGGGACCCGGAGCTCGCGCGCGACGCCGTCCAGGAGGCCCTCATACGAGCCTGGCGCGACCTGCCCGGTCTCCGCGATCCGGACCGGTTCGAGGCCTGGCTCCACCGGTTGACCGTCAATGCCTGTCTCGACCTCGTCCGCCGCCGGCGACGACGACCGATCGAGGTCGAGATCACCCCTCTTGATTCGCCGGCCGCCGCGGACATCTCGGGCGCCCTGGCGGACCGCGAGCTGGTCGATGGGGCGCTCCAGCGCCTGGACCCTGGGCACCGCGCGGTCGTTGCGATGCACTACCTCCTCGGGATGCCTCTGCCTGATGTGGCGGCGTCCCTCGGGATCCCTATCGGCACGGCGAAGTCTCGCCTGCATTACGCGCTGGCCGCGATGCGCAGGTCGACCGCCGCAGAACCCGAACCCACTCCGGCGTCGGTGCAGGGAGGGCAGGTCGCATGACCAGCGAGACCCGCTTCGATCGCCGACTGCCCGACGTCCTCGAGGGCCTCTACCTCGGCCCCACTCCCGACTACCGCAACGACGTCCTCGCGGCCGCCACCGCACAGCGGCAACGGCCGGCCTGGACCTTCCCAGGAAGGTGGTTCCCCATGGCTGATATCGCAACCCGTCCCAGATTCGTGCCTCGGGTGCCGTGGAGAGCGATCGGTGCAGCCGTGATCGTCATCGCGCTGCTCCTCGCGCTGGCCGTCGCGTACGTCGGCTCGCGCTCGACCAAGCTTCCCGCGCCCTTCGGCCCCGCGCGCAACGGAGAGATCGTGTTCGCCGCCAACGGCGACATCTACGCAGGCGACCCCGTGACCGGCACCAGCAAAGCGATCGTGACCGGTCCGGAGATGGACGGAAACCCGCGATTCTCGCGGGACGGCACACGGGTCGCATTCATGCGCCAGGTGTCTGGGACGACGGACTCCTTCGACCTGGTCGTCGCCAACGCGGATGGTTCAGACCTGTCGGTCGTTTCGCCGACCCATCTGGACACCGACAACCCGTACGAATGGTCGCCGGACGGCTCGTACCTGGTCGTCACCGACAGTGAATTCCAGGTCTCGCGGTTCGACGCGAGCGGGAAGACCACGCCGTCCGTGCTGCTTGCGAATGCATATGTCCAACCCGGCGAATTCCGTCCGCCCGACGGCGGCCAGATCCTGTACGAACCGCAAGGCACGGCCGGCACCGTGGACGGAGGCCACGCTTTGTGGGCGATGAACGCCGACGGCACGGACAAGCATGCCCTGCTCGTCATCCCGCCGGAGCAGGCGCGGAACGGCGATTTCGGCCGGGTCAGTTACTCGCCAGACGGCACGAAGATCGTGTTCACCAAGGCTCCAGCCGGGGACACGAACCAGCTGCGCGTGTTCGTGATGGATTCCGATGGGACGGATGTCCGTCAGGTGACGACCGAGGCGGGCACGTGGAACGAGACTGATCCAGTCTGGTCACCCGACGCCAAGTTCATCGCTTTCGATCGCTGGCGGCAGGACCCAGCCAGCCTGACCTGGGAGATCCAGCCACTCGGGATCGTGTCCGCAGCTGGCGGGGACGTCACGTCCGTCGGAGCGACGCCGGTGAGTGATGGCGCGTGGTTCGACTACTCGCCCGACGGAAGGGCACTCATCTCGATCCCCGGGACGATCCTCGGTGCGCCATACCCGACCGCCAATGTCCAACCGACAGCGATCGATACGACGACCGGTAAGATCCGCACCCTCGACTGGGCGGTGGGCTCGATGCTCACTTGGCAGCGACAGGCGCCGTAACGCATCCCGAGCGGCCACCCGACCGTGGCGGACAAGGAAGAACCCCGGGTGGTCGGGCCCGGGGTTCAAGGTAGATGCGGCGTTGGTTGCGGGGAGAGGATTCGAACCTCTGACCTTCGGGTTATGAGCCCGACGAGCTGCCGCTGCTCCACCCCGCGACTTATAACTTTACGTTGCGGCGGCCCTCCGGTCAAACGCGGTCAGATCGCCAGGGCCTCCCTGACGGCGTCTTCGAAAGGCAGCGATGCCCCTTCGTCGCGCGCGCGACGGAAATCGGATCCCGGATCGACGTCGATGTGGCCCAGATACTCGTCGCGGTTCCCTTCCCATTGGCCGAACGGACTCCGGGCTGATTCAGCCTCTGTCGCGCCCCACAATCGCCCGGCCTCATCGAACCGTCCCTCGGCTGCGGCGACCCAGGCGAGCAGGGTCAATGCGTACGCGATCCGCATCCGGTCCCGGATGCCGTCGGCGATGGTCAGCGCGGTGAGGCCGAGCTCTCGGCCCTGGGACGGGCGATCCATCTCGAGCGCGTATTCCGCGGCGGCCAGGAGTGACCCCAACCGGAGCCATCGTGACCCGACCTGATCGGCGAGTTCCGCGCTCCGAAGTTGGAGCTCGAGGCCGTCCTCGCGGCGGCCCTCATCGAACGCGAGCGTCCCGAGCAGGTGGAGCGCCTGGGACTCGGCCCAGGGCGACCGGCCGCCGTGATACGCCCGGGCCTCCTCCGCCAGCTGCAGCGCGAGTGACGGGTCACCCGCCCGGTGTGCCTCGATGGCGAGCCGATACGACATGTGCCCGATCCCGAACTCGTCACCGAGCTCGCGATAGACGTCGAGAGACTGACGGTGATAGACGGTGCCCTCATCGAACCGACCCGAGATGTATAGCGCGCCACCGCGCGCGCGGAGGGCACGGGCGCGCAGCGCCGGCGGAAGCTCCGGCCCGGCGAAGAATGCCTCGTACCAGCGTTCGCCCTCGGGCGGGTCATTGGAGACCCAGAACTGTTCGAGCGCGACGGTCATCGACATACCGAGCTCGTTGTCGCCCGTCGCGACGGCCCTCTCGAGGACTGCACGGAAATTGGCGAGGTCAGGGAGGATGATCTCGTAGTTCTCGCGACCTTCGGCCTCGACGTGCACGTTGCCGGACTCGGCGAGGGCCAGGTAGTACTCGCCGTGACGCGCGACGATCGTCGGCGCGTCCTCGGACGCCACGAACCGCTCGACCGCAAACTCGAGGATCGTCACGAGCATCCCCAGCCGACCATCGTCCCCTCGGCGAAGAAGGCTTTGCTCGAGGAGCGAGCCGATGGTGTCGATGGCGGCGTCGCAGACGGCCTCGGCCGCCTCGAGCGTGAACCCGCCCGCGAAGACGCCGAGACGGTCGAAGAGCCGTCGCTCCTCGGCGGACAACAGGTCGTAGCTCCAGGCGATCGTCGCGCGGAGCGTGCGCTGACGCTCGGGAGCGTCGCGCCGGCCGCCGGTGAGGACCGGCAGGGCTCGCTCGAGCCGAGCGAGCAGCTGATCCGGCGGTAGCAGTCGCGTCCTTGCCGCGGCGAGCTCGATGGCGAGAGGAAGCCCGTCGAGTCGTCGGCAGATCTCATGCACGGCCGCTTCGGGTTCGGCCGTGAAGGCTCGTTCGCGGAAGAGCGCGACGGCGTCGGCCGGCGGAAGCGGCAGGACCGGATATTCGCGTTCGCCCTCGATCCGAAGAGGCGACCGCGACGTCACCAACAGGCGAAGGTTCGGGCATGCCGCGACGAGAGCTGCCAATGGCCGAGCCGCGTCGGGCAATACCTGCTCGAGGTTGTCGAGGAGCAGCAGCATCCTCTTCTCGTCGATGTGAGCGGCGAGGCCGTGCTGCGCGCCGATCGCCTGGGCGATCGTCCCCTCCACCAGGGTGGGATCGTTGATCGCGGCCAACGGCACCCAGAACACACCGCCGACGAAGCTCTCGACGCTTTCCGCCGCGGCCTGGAGCGCGAGCCGCGTCTTGCCCGACCCGCCCGCGCCCGTGAGCGTCACGACGCGCGTGTCTCTCATGAGGCGGGCGATCTCGGCAAGCTCATCGGTCCGGCCGACGAGCGCCGCCGCCTGCGCCGGCAGATTCGTGGCGTTGAGAGACCGGAGCGGCGGGAACGGATCGGACCCGAGCTGGAACAGCCGTTCCGGCGTTCCCAAGTCCTTGAGCCGATGGAAGCCGAGGTCGAGACCCGAGTCCGCTCCGAGCGCCTGGCGTGTCGCCTCCGAAAGAACGACCTGCCCTCCGTGCGCCGCAGCACAGATCCGGGCGGCGCGGTGGACGTCCAGTCCGACGTAACCCTCGTCGGTGACCGTGGGCGAACCGGTATGGATGCCGATCCGAACACGCACCGGCCCATCCGTAGCCACGATCTCCCGGGCGGCCGCGACCGCGTCGGCGGCATCGGCAAAGGCGACGAAGAAGGCGTCACCCTGGGTGTCGACCTCGACCCCGTGATGACGGTCGACCGCGCCTCGCAAGGCTCGCCTGTGGTCGGCGAGGAGATCGGCGTATCCCGCCCCGTGCTCATGGATCAGCCGGGTCGAGCCCTCGATATCGGTGAACAGGAAGGTGACGGTGCCGGACGGGAGGTCGCGCATGGGCCAATGATGCCCTCGCCGGCGGGTGGCGCGCGTGAACCGGGACGCCATATACTGGCGCCTCCCCGAACCGCTCTCCCGTCGGAGCCACGCCTGCCCATGACATCCCAGCTGGCCATCACCGCCGAAGGCCTGGTCAAGATCTACAAGTCGCGCAAGAACGAGGTCCGCGCGCTCGACGGGCTCGACCTCGAAGTCGCCGAAGGCACCGTCCTCGGGCTTCTCGGGCCGAATGGCGCCGGCAAGACGACCACGGTGCGAATCCTCGCGACACTTCTCAAGCCCGATGCGGGACGTGCCACCGTCGCTGGGTTCGATGTCGTCAAGGATGCCGACCGGCTCCGGTCCGTCATCGGGCTGTCCGGCCAGTTCGCCGCCGTCGACGAGAACCTGACCGGGCGCGAGAACCTCTGGATGTTCGGTCGCCTCTACCAGCTGCCAAGCGCCGAATCGACCCGTCGCGCGACGGAGCTGCTCGAGCAGTTCACCCTCGCGGACGCGGCCGACCGCGTTGTCAAGACCTACTCCGGCGGGATGCGCCGCCGGCTCGATCTGGCGAGCGCGCTCATCGGCCGCCCGCGGCTGCTCTTCCTCGACGAGCCGACGACGGGTCTCGATCCGCGCAGCCGGCTCGGTATGTGGGACGTCATCCGGGGCCTCGTCCGCGAAGGGACGACGCTCCTCCTGACGACGCAGTACCTGGAGGAGGCGGACGAGCTCGCAGACACGATCGCGGTCGTCGATGGCGGCCGGATCATCGCGCGCGGCACCGCCGACGAACTGAAGTCGCAGGTCGGCGGGGAGCGCATCGAGGTCGTCGTCCACGACCGAGCGGACATCCCCCGGGCGGCCGCCGTGCTGAGCGAGGACGCGCATGGCGAGACGACCGTCGACGATCACACCCGCCGACTGACGGTCCCGTCAGCGGGCGGCGCGGCGAGTCTCGTCCAGGTCGTCCGCGACCTTGATGCCGCCGGCATCCGGATCGACGACATCGGGCTGCGAAGACCGACGCTCGACGACGTCTTCCTGTCGCTGACCGGCCACGCCGCGGAGATCGGCGCCGACGAGGCGGTCGCGTGAGCGCGACAGCAGCATCGGCGCCGCGGCCGCGAACCGGTGTCGGCAAGGTCGTGGCCGACAGTCGCGTCATCGCGTGGCGCAATCTCAAGCGTGTCCCGCGCATCCCGGAGCTCGCGATCTTCGCGATCTTCCAGTCGATCATGTTCGTCGTGCTGTTCGCGTTCGTGTTCGGCGGCGCGATCGTGCTCCCCGGATACTCCGATTCGAACGCGTACCGACAATATCTGCTCCCCGGCGTCTTCGTCCAGACGATCTCGTTCGCGGCGGCGACCACGGCCGTCGGCATGACCGACGACGCCAACAAGGGGATCATCGACCGCTTCCGTTCGCTGCCGATGGCCACCTCCGCGGTCCTGGCCGGCCGGACCGTCTCGGACGTCGTGTACAACGGCGGCATCCTGATCGTGCTGATGCTGTCCGGCCTGCTCGTCGGCTGGAGCGTCGAATCGAACGTGGCCGGGTTCATCGGCGGTGTGGTCCTGCTCCTCGCGTTCGCGTTCGCTATGTCCTGGGTGGGCGTCTGGCTCGGGCTCTCGGTCCCGACCGTGGAGGTCGCGCAGCAGTTCGCATTCATCGTCATCTTCCCGCTGTCGTTCGTCTCGAGCGCCTTCGTCCCGATCGCGACCATGCCCGCGTTCCTCCAGCCATTCGCCGAGTGGAACCCGATCAGCTCGATCACTTCTGCCTGCCGACAGCTGTTCGGGAACCCGAATCCGTTCGTCAAATCCGGCAGCTTCCCATCGGAGCATCCGATCGAGATGTCGATCATCTGGATCGTCATCCTCGTCGCGGTCTTCGCACCCCTCGGGGTCCGGCGCTACCGATCGATGGACCGCTGACGGCGCATCCGGGGGCCTAGACTGGGCCGCATGGTGACGTGCCCGGTCTGCGCGACCGAGAACGCGGACGTCGCGCGGTTCTGCATGGCGTGCGGCGCCGCACTCGCGTCGCCCGAGCCTGCGCGCGAGGCTCGGAAGGTCGTGACCGTCGTCTTCGCCGACGTCACGGGCTCGACCGGTCTCGGCGAACGACTGGATCCCGAAGCGCTCCGGTCGATCATGGGCCGCTGGTTCGATGCGATGCGCGTCGTCCTCGAGCGCCACGACGGTTCAGTCGAGAAGTTCATCGGCGATGCCGTCGTCGCAGTGTTCGGCGTGCCGGTCGTCCACGAGGACGACGCCCTCAGGGCCGTCCGGGCGGCCGCGGAGATGCAGGTCGCACTCGCGGCGCTCAACGACGCACTCCGGACGGAGCGTGGGCTGGAGATCGCGATGCGTGTCGGGGTCAACACGGGCACGGTCGTCGTCGGCGACGCTCGAGCCGGCGGCAGCCGTGCGACCGGGGATGCCGTCAACGTCGCCGCGCGGCTGCAGCAGGCCGCCGAACCCGGCGAAACGCTGCTCGGCGAGTCGACCTGGCGGCTCGTCCGCGACGCGGTTTCGACCGGCGAGCCGCGGAGCATCGACGTCAAGGGCCGGGACGAGCCCGTCACGGTTCGACGGCTGGTGGCCGTCGACCAAGCGGCCGAGGCGATCCACCGGCGCGTCGGCGGGCCGATGATCGGCCGGGACCGCGAGCTCGGCATCCTGCGCGCGGCGTTCGAACGTGCCGTCGTGGAGGAGCGCTGCGTCCTCGTCACCGTTCTCGGGTCGGCGGGCGTCGGCAAGAGCCGGCTCGTCCACGAGTTCCTCGCGGGGGCACGGCCGGGCGCCCAGGTCCTGCGGGGCCGCTGCCTGCCGTACGGGCAGGGCATCACCTGGTATCCGGTCGCCGAGCTCCTGCGGTCAGCGGTGGGGCTCGACGAGGCCTCCGAGCCGTCAGTCGTTCTCGAGCGTCTGCGCGATCGACTCGCCGACGACGCCGATGCGGACCTGATCCTGGCGCGTCTCGCGGAGCCGCTCGGCGTCGGGATGGACCCCGCGCCGCCCGAGGAATCGTTCTGGGCGGTGCGCCGCTTCCTCGAACGCCTGGCCCTCGACGAGCCCGTCGTCGTCGTGCTCGACGACCTGCAGTGGGCGGAGCCAGGGCTCCTTGACCTCGTCGATCACCTCGCCGAGTGGGTCCACGGCGTCCCGCTGTTCCTGCTCGCGATGGCTCGGCCGGAGCTCCTCGACCTCCGTTCGGGCTGGGGCGGCGGGAAGCCAGATGCGACGACCTTCCTGCTCGAACCACTCGCGGCATCGGAGACCGAGCACCTGGTCGGAGCGCTCCTGGGCGGCGCCGGGATCAGCCCGCTCGCGCGACAGCGGATCGCAGCCTCGGCAGACGGGAATCCCCTCTACGTCGAGCAGGTGATCGAGATGCTCATCGACGACGGCCTCGTCCAGCTCCATGGCGACGGCTCGGTGGTCATCGGCGACCTCGAGACGATCTCCGTGCCGCCCACCATCCAGGCACTCCTGGCCGCCCGACTCGACCGTCTCAGCGACGGAGAACGGAGGACGATCGAGCGCGCCTCGGTCGTGGGCAAGGAGTTCGCGCGCAACGACGTCTCTGAGCTGACTCCGCCCGACGCGCGAGCGGCGGTCGCCGGCCAGCTCATGGGTCTCGTGCGAAAGGAGCTGATCAGGCCGGATCGGAGGCCCGACAGCAGCAGCGAGACCTATCGGTTCCGGCATCTGCTCGTCCGCGATGCCGCCTACGACAGCCTGCCCAAGCTCGAAAGGGCCGAGCTCCACGAACGCTTCGCAGATTGGCTGGAGCGGACGGCCGGCGATCGCCTTGCCGAACTCGACGAGATCGTGGGCTACCACCTGGACCAGGCGCGGACCTATCGGCTTGCACTCGGACCCGATGACGAGCGGACACGAGCGCTCGCTCTGCGGGCAGGCCGACGGCTCGCGGCGGCGGGCCGGCGCGCATCCGAGCGCGAGGAGATCACGTCCTCGATCCGATTGCTGTCGCAGGCCGAAGCCCTCCTCGCGGACGATCGGGCCGCCCGCTACGACGTCCTCCTCCTGCTCATCGACGTCGGCTTCAACCAGGACCTCTACGCCGAGACAGCGTGGGCGACGAAAGCGGTCGAGGTCGCGGAGCGGCTCGGCGACGTCGCCGTGCGCCGGGCGCGGCTGTGGGCGTCCGCGGTGCGCGGGTTCGGCGATCCGACATTCCTGCTGAGCGACATCCAGGGGGAGGTCGAGGCGGCCGAGCGGGACTTCGAGGCTACCGGCGATGTCGACGCGCAACTCGAAGCCATCCTCGTGCTGAACGTGATCCATCTCAATGCGGCGCACTGGGCAGATTCGGTGGCCTGCTCTCGGCGCGGGCTCGAGATCGCGACGACCTTCGGGCGGGAGCGCCGCCGTGAAGACTTCACGGACCAGCTCACGAACGCTGTGTGCTGGGGTCAGGTGCACGCAGCCGACGGGATCGTGATCATGGAGGCCCTGCTGCCCTCGACGCGGCGCCGGCTGACTCGTGCGTGGCTGCTGCAAGCGATCTCGCTGCTCAGCGCGTTCCTCGGCGAACGCACCCGTGCGGAGCACTTGCAGATCGAAGCCGAGGGGATCTGGCAGGAACTCGGTCAGCAGCCGAACCTCTTCCGCCACGCGTTCGCCTGCTACGCACTCGACGACTTCGACGAGGCGCTCGCCTTGGCAGCGGCTCAGCAGCAGGTCCTCGAGGAGCGCGGCGAAACGGGGACGCGATCGACGCTGGTCGGTCTCACGGCGTGGATCCTGACGCTCCAGGGCCGGGACGACGAAGCAGACCGAGCGGCGGATGAGGCGCGTCGACTCGGAGCCGCCGACGACGCGGTCACCCAGATCCTGTGGCGGGCCGCGAAGGGTGTCATCCTCGCGCGGCGCGGCCGGTCCAAAGATGCAGACCGACTCACGACCGAGCTCGTCGCGATCGCCGACGCGACCGATTCGATGGACGCCGCGGGCGCGTGGCTCGCCCGAGCACAGGTCCTGTCGATCCTCGACCGGTCGGGGGAAGCCGCGGCTGCGGCCGAGCGATCCCGGGAGCTATACGCGGCGAAGGGTTGGGTCACCGGCATCCAGCGCGCTGAGGCGCTGTTCGAGGCGTCGCAGGCGCGATCCTGACGCTGGCGCGCGTCGCACCCGACGGGCCTACCATCAGCGGGTGCTGCCCGCTCCCGAGCTCCTCGCCGTCGGCTTGCTCCTCGGTCTTGTCGTTCTCCTGCCGGCGCGCCGGCTCCAGCTCGGTGGTGTCGCGAGCCAGTGGATCGCTGCCTACGCCCTCTGCGTCTGGCTGCTCGCGTTCTTCCTCGTCGTCCGACCGATCGGCGCTCGATTCCTCGTTCCCATCCTGATCGTGGCCTACGTCGCGCCGTTCGTCGCCGGACCCGAACGTGTCCGCGCGATCATCCGACGCGGACCGGGCGGCCGAAACGGTCGCGGCGACACGCCGCCCGCCATGAAGAACGTGACCCCTCCCGACGACACCTCGCGGCCGGGGTGAGCGGGCCGATCGTCCTCCACGGCGGCGGCGAGTTCGAGAGCGGAGACGAACCGTGCGTGTCCGCGGTCGTTGCGCTCGGGGCGGCCCAGGCAGGACATCAGCGCGCGATTCGGGTCGCGGTCGTCCCGACGGCGACCGCTCGTTGGAGTCCCGAGCGGTCTGCCGCCCATGCGGTGGCCGGATTCCGACGTGCGGCGGCGGACGAGGGACTGACCATCGACGCCGAGGCGGTGATGATCGTGGATGGCGCGAGTGCGGCGGACGAGGGGCTCGCCCGGCGCCTAGCCGAAGCCGACGTGATCGCGTTCCCGGGTGGCGACCCCGATGTCATCGTCTCGGTCATGCGGAAGTCGCCGGCCTGGGCGGCCGTCACGCGCGCTCACGAAGCCGGGGCCATCCTGTTCGGGGCGAGCGCCGGCGCGATGGCATTGGCTCGATGGACGTGGACGCCGAACGGTGGAGTGAAGGGTCTCGGACTTGTCCCGGGGCTGGTCGTCGTTCCGCACGCCGACGCCGCTTCCTGGGACGCGACCGTCCAGCGATTCGGTGGATCGGCGCCGGCGGGTCTCGGCGGCTTGGGCCTTGCTGAGCGAACAGCCGCGATCACGGACGACGCGAGTGTCGACCCGGTCCGGTGGCGTGTCGTCGGGCAGGGCGAGGTCCGCTGGCTGCCGGCGCTCGGCGGTCAGACGGAGGTCTTCCGTTCGGGCGACACGTTCGCGACGCCCGGCCGAGTTCGTCCGTGAGGACCGACCTCGGGTGGCGCCTCGACCCGCGGGTGACGTTCCTCAACCACGGCTCCTTCGGGGCGTGCCCAGAGCCGGTCCTCGCCGTGCAGCGGTCACTTGGCGACCGGCTGGAGTCGGAGCCCGTCAGGTTCCTGTCGGGAGACCTGCCCGCGCTCCTTGATGATGCGCGGAGGGCCGTCGCGCGGTTCCTCCGTGGAGATCCCGACGGCGTCGCGTTCGTCCCAAATGCAACGACTGGCTATAACGCTGTGTTGCAATCGCTTCGATTCGCATCTGGCGACGAGCTTCTCACGGACGATCACGAATACAACGCGACGATCAATGCCATGCGCGCAGTTGCGGCGCGCGACGGGGCACGAGTCGTGGTCGTGCCGATCCCCTTCCCGACCACTGGCCCCGAGGAGGTCCGCGACGCGATCCTGGGCGGGGTCACGGACCGCACACGGCTCGTCGTCGTCAGCCACGTCACGAGTCCGACGGCACTCGTCTTCCCCGTCGCCGAGATCGTGGCCGCACTCGCGGCTCGCGGCATCGACACGCTCGTCGATGGCGCGCACGCACCGGGCATGGTCCCGGTCGACCTCGACCGGCTGGGCGCCGCTTACTGGACCGGCAACGGCCACAAGTGGCTGTGCGGGCCGAAGGGGTCAGCGGTGTTGTGGGTCCGCGAGGATCGGCGCGACCCGATCCATCCGCTCGTCGTGTCGCACGGTGCGAACGCGGCACTCGGCGACCGGACGCGGTATCGCCACGAGTTCGATTGGGTCGGGACGGCCGATCCGACCGGCTTCCTGACGCTCCCCGCTGCGATCGACTGGATGGCGGACCAGGTGCCCGGTGGCTGGCCGGAGGTGATGGCAACCAATCGCGCGCTTTCGCTCGAGGGCCGCGCACTACTCTGCTCTGCACTCGGGATCGAGCCCCCTGCCCCCGACTCGATGATCGGTTCGATGGCGACGCTCCCGCTCGACTGGATCGAGGCCGACGACGACGCGGCAGCTCGCCTTCATGACCGCCTGGAGACCGACGAGCACATCCAGGTCCCGATCGGCGTGTGGCCCGTTCCGGCCGCCCGGACCCACAGCGTCCGCCGACGAGCGTTCCTCAGGATCTCGGCCCAGCGGTACAACGAGCCGGGCGACTACGAGAAGCTGGCAGACGCCCTCGTACGAATGCGGTAGCGGCTCGCACGGCCCGGACGGGAAGACCCCGACCGCCCGCCGAAGCGGACAGCCGGGGTCTCGTCGCTAGGTCAGCGGCGTCGCGGCCGGAGCCTGCCGCGTGGTCGGCGAGGACGGGGCCGTGCCGGATCCGCTTCCCGACCCGTCGTCAGCGCCGGCGTTCGGGCAGCCGGCGCCGGACCCGTGCTGGCGTGGCGCCGGCTGGGTGCTCGTGCCACCCGGGGCGCCGGATGGCGCCGTCGTGCTGGGCGCCGTGGTGCTGGGCGCGGCGGACGGGTCCGGGCTGGCGGCCGATACGACCGCCACGGCACCGCCGACGAGCAGCAGCGCCGAAAGCGCCGCGGTGATGACCGCCCGGCGGATGCCGGAGCCGGTCGAGTGGGAGGGGTCTGCCATCGGTTCGGTCGCCGGCGTCGGGACGGCGGCCGGGGCAGGTGCCGGAACGACCGGCGGGGTGGTCCAATCCATGGGATCTCCTTCGGTGAATTCCTTCGTCATCTTGTCGGTCACTGCATACGCGCCTCTCGTTGCGCCTCCCCGGGGACGAACCCGGACACGGGATGCTGGAGGCGCGCGCTGAGAGCGGCATGAGCGCCGCGCGTCCCACCCGAAGAAAACCCTCAGAAACCGCGAGGCGGACCCCGCACCTACGGTCGCCGACTCTCCGCTGAATAGATCGCGTCGAGGAACCGACTCGGGACACGGCCGATCCGCCGCGTGTCGGTCAGACCGGCCGACTCGGCAAGCCGCTCCCACGCTCGGTAGCTGAACGGATGCGGCACCCACGGGTTTCCGCGATCGACGTCGTACTCGACGACGACGAACCGCCCGCCGGGCCGCAAGTACCCCGCAAGCCCGCGCATGACCGCGACCTGCTGATCACGCGCGACGTAGTGCAGGCTGTTCGCCGCGACGAGTCCGTCGAGCTCGGGGAGGACCAGGGGTGCGGTGAGGTCGGCATTCAGCGTGGCGTGGTCGACCGCCGGGAACCGCGCGCGGACGGCGGCGGCGTTCGCCCGCAGGGCGCGCGCGTCCCGATCGACCGCGATCACCCGCCCGCCCGGACCGAGCAGGTCCGCGAGCGCGAGAGTGAACGCACCATCCCCCGCTCCGATGTCGGCCCATGTCCCGCCCGGTTCGACCGCGGCCCGCAACAGGGCCACATGGTCGCGGTGGTCCATCGCCGCTAGCCCGTGCTCTGGAGCCCGGCGGCAACGCCGTTGACGGTCAGCTGCACGAGGCGAAGCACGCGCTCGCGTTCGGGGTCGCCCGGCGGCAAGGCGCGCAGCCGGCCCAGCAGCCGCACCTGCAGCTCCGAGAGCGAATCGACGTACGGGTTCCGGAGAGCCACCGACCGCTGGAGGACCGGCGAGCCGTCCAGCAACCGTTCGCGCCCGGTCACCCTCGCGAGAAGCCCGACCGTCCGGCGGTATTCGGTCTCGATGAGGTGCCAGCGACGGTCGTCGCCGTCACCCCGGGCGAGGGCGGCATACAGGCGAGCGACGCCCATGTCGGCCTTGGCCAGGCTCATCTCTGCGTTGTCGAGGAGGCTCGAGAGGAACGACCAGTCGCGCGCCAGCCGTGCGATGCCGTCGAGCCCCGCGTCGCCATGCGCGGCGCGGTACGCCTCGAGCGCGCTCCCGAGCCCGAACCAGCCCGGCAGGTTGATGCGAGCCTGTGACCAGGCGAACGTCCACGGGATCGCCCGAAGGGAATCGATGGTCGGGGCATCGTCGCGACGGCCGCGCGCCGCGGGCCGTGACCCCAGTCGCAGGTCCGACAGCTCGCGGATCGGCGTGATGTCGCGAAAGAACGAAGCGAACCCCGGGTCGTCGTGGACGAGCGACCGATACGCCACGCGCGACGTCGCGGCGAGCTCATCCATGATCACGGCGCCGGTCCCGAGCGCCCGCTCGAGCGTGGCGGCGTGCTCGGGGGTCGATGCGAGCAGGATCGCGCCCGTCATCTGCTCGAGGTGGCGGCGCGCGATGAGCGGGTCGGCGTAGTTCGCGGCGATGACCTCGCCCTGTTCGGTCAGCTTGAGGCGCGCATCGACCGAGCCCGGCGCCTGGCCGAGGATCGCGCGGTTCGTCGGCCCACCGCCACGCCCGAGCGCGCCGCCGCGACCATGGAACAGCGTCAGCTCGACGCCCCGGTCGCGCGCCGTCCCGGCCAATGCCGCCTGCGCCTGGTGGAGCATCCAGGCCGCCGACACGAGGCCCGATTCCTTGTTCGAATCGGAGTAGCCGAGCATCACCTCCTGGCGATCCCCGCGATGCCGGAGGCCCGCGCGATAGGCCGGGTCGTCGAGGAGCGTGCCGAGGATGGCTCCCGCGCTGCCGAGCGCGTCGCTCGATTCGAACAGCGGGACGACGTCGAGGACGGGAGCGTCGTAGCCGTCACCACCCGACCGCTCGCCGGCGAGCCTGGCCAGCTCGAGGACATCGGTCACGTCCGAAGCGGTCGACGTGAAGCTGATCACGTAGCGGTGGCAGGCCGCGACCCCGAAGCGCGCCTGGATGGCGGCCATCGCGCGGAACGTGGCGAGGACTTCGTCGAGGGTCACGCCGGGCGACAGCTCGGTTCCGCCGGCAGCGCGGTCGCGGATCGCTGTCAGCGCCGCCCGATGGACGGTCGCGTGCTGCCGGACCTCGAGCGAGGCGAGGTGGAAACCGAACGTCCCGACCTGCCAGCGGAACTCGGCGACCTCGCCGAACGCGACCCGGGCGAGCCCGTCGGCGACGAGGGCGTCCGTGATCTCGGCCAGCTCGGTCTCGAGCTCGTCCGCGGACTCGTAGCGGCCGGTCAGCGCCGCGGCCTCTCCGACCAACGCCGCCCGCGTCCGACGCAGTCGCTCGGCGATGAACCCGAACCGCTGGCGGTATGGCTCCTCCGGGAAACGGCGCCGCAGCTGTCGGTCCGTTTCGGGGAGGTCCTCCGCGTCACGTGCAAGGCGGGACGCCAGTTGCCGGGCGATGCGATCACGAGGCGTTGCAGCTGCAACCGTTTGCATCAACCGCGTGGCGACGGCCTCGTAGCCGCGAAGCACGTGGTCGGCCTGGATCCGGACCGTCCGCTCGGTGATCTCGGCCGTCACACCGGGATTCCCGTCCCGGTCGCCACCGATCCAGCTGCCCGGCCGGAGGAACGCCCCCACTCGTGGTGGCCGCGTCCCGGTCCTCCCGGTGTCGGAGGCAGGCGCCGCTGCTCGCCCCGTGGTCGCCCCGTCCAGTGCCGAATCGAGCGCCCGGTACAGCCGCGGGACGACCGTGAACAGCGTCGCGTCGAAGAACGCCATCGCCGTCCGGACCTCGTCGAGCGGCGTCGGACTGACGACGCGAAGGTCCGACGTCCTCCACAGGACGGTGATCTCCTCGCGAAGCCGCCGCCGCACCTCGCGGTCGTCCGACGGCGTCAGCCGAGGGTCGTCGAGACGGGCGAGAAGGACGGCGCAGCGCCCGAGCGCGACGAGCGTTGTTCGGCGACGCGCCTCGGTGGGATGGGCGGTGAAGACGGGCGCGACCACCAACCGCCCGACCAAGGCGTCAAGCTCGCCGTCCATCCGACCGAGCCGTCGCAGCGCGGCGACTGCGTCGGCCACGGAATCCGGCAGCACACCGTCGCGCGCCGCACGCTCGCGTCGCCTCAGTGTCCGGACACGGCCGCGCGCTTCGGCGAGGTTCACGAGGCCGAAGTAGAGCGCGAAGCCCTTGATCACCGCTTCGGCACCCTCGAGATCGAGCGCGCGGAGCTCGTCATCGAGGCGCGCGCGTTCGGCGGGATCGTCGTCGCGACGGAGTGCGATCGTGCGCCGTCGGATGCGCTCGACCGTCTCGAACAGCTCGGGCCCAGCCTGCTCGGCGATGACCTGCCCGAGGAGCGCGCCGAGCAGCCGCACCTCGAGCGCGAGCGGGTCCCGAGCGCCCGCCGACCCGATCCCGAGCGGTTCCGCCGCCACCGCAGCGGATAGCCGGGCCGGGACAGCCCGCTTCACGAGACCGCCACGAAGGGACCGTTCGGGTTCCGACCCGCCACCGCGTCGCAACCTTCCCGGCCGCAACCTTTCTCTAGGCTTGTATGGTGATGCCCATGCCGAGCGTCGGATCCACCAGTCCAGCCCAGAACGCCAGCAACGCCGGGCGAGGCGCCAAGGCGACGAACGATCCGGTGACGCCCGCCGACGACCAGCTCGAGCAGCTCCGATTCCTTCACGAAGTCGCCCGGCTCGCCACGACCGCGCGGACGTGGGACGAACTCCTCGAGACCGTCGTCGACCGGACCCGGGACGTCCTGCACGCCGATGTCTCCTCGCTCTACCTGCTCGACCGCGACGGAGCGTACCTGACGCTGGCGGCCACGAATGGGCTCGACCGATTCCAGATCAGCCGGGCGCGCGTCCCATTCGGCGAGGGCGTCACCGGCCGAGTCGCCGCGAGCCGCGAGCCGCTCGTCATCACCGACGTTCGCGCCGACCCGCGCTTCCTGTGGGTCCGCGGCATCGACCAGCGTCGATTCGTGTCGTCGATGCTGTCCGTCCCGCTGTCCTGGCACGACCAGACCGTCGGCGTCCTCAACGTCCAGACCGAGAAGACGCGCTCCTTTACCGATCACGACGTCGCGCAGCTCGGCGCCGTCGCCGACCTGCTGGCGGGCATCATCGAGAAGGGCCGGCAGCAGACCGAAGCCGAGGCGCGGGTCGAAGCCTTGAAGGCGATCGACGAGGCGCGCAGCGAGCTGATCGCGCTCGTCACGCACGAGCTTCGGACACCGCTCGCGATCGTCCGCGCGTACGCCGACCTGCTCGCCGACGAACCGCCGCTGCGAGGCCGCGAATCGCGTGACATCGAGCGTCGCGACCGGCGGGCGACCTGGCACCGGGCGACGCTCGAGCAGATCGAGCGGCTGGACCGACTCGTGGATTCGATCCTGGCGTCCGTTCGCGTCGTCCCCGAAGGGCCCGCGTCGGTCACGCCGGTGGACCTCGATCTCCTCGTGACCGAGGTCGTCGCCTCCCTCAAGCCCATCCTCGAACAGCACCCCGTCGAGATCGTGCCGAGTGTGCGGCTCCAGGCGCTGGCCGACCCACCGCGGCTCCGCCAGATCGTCGAGCATCTCGTCGAGAACGCGGTCAAGTACGCCCCGCCCGAGACGGCCATCCGGATCGACTGGACGCTCGACGAGGGTCTCGTCCACCTCGGCATCTCGGACGAGGGCCCGGGAATCCCGGACGAATGGCGGGAGCGGATCTTCGAGCCATACGCGCGCCGCGACACCCACACGGCCAGGGGCTCCGGCATCGGTCTCTATGCCGCCAAGCGGCTCGGGGAATCGATGGGCGCGCGCCTCTGGTGTGAGCCCGCCCGACCCCATGGCGCCCGATTCGTCGTTGCCATGCCGGCCGCCGTGGCCGTCTGAACCGTCACCACCGGAAGAGCGAGGACCATGATCACGATGAGCACACGGCCCCTTCGAATCCTCGTCGTCGATGACGACCCGGCGATGGTGGGGGCCATCACCGCGCTGGTCGGCACCGAGGGCCACCAGGTCATCACGGCCTACGACGGCCTGACCGCCGTCAAGCGGTTCCGGGAGGAGCATCCGGACCTCGTCCTGCTCGACCTCGCGATGCCAGGGCCCGATGGGTTCAATGTCGCCGGCCAGATGCGAGCGGTCGGGCCTGCGCCGATCCTCGTCGTGTCGGGAGAGAGCGGCGAGGCGGCGAAGGTCCGCGCGCTCGGGCTCGGTGCCGACGATTACCTCACGAAGCCGTTCGGCAAGGCCGAGCTGCTGGCGCGGATCGCCGCCGTCATGCGGCGCGTCGACCGGAGCGGCGGGCCGTCGGGTGTCGGTGGCGGGCCGTTGACGGCGGGCGAGCTCGTTCTGGAGCCGGGCCGTCACGAGGCGCGTGTCGGCGATGAGGCGCTGTCGTTGACGCCCACCGAGTTCCGGCTTTTGGAGGCGCTCGTGCGCGCGGGCGGCGACATCGTGCCGCATCTCCAGCTGGCTCGTGCCGGATGGCCGGCCGAGACCGATCCAGACCTGCTGTGGCTCAAGCCGCACCTTGCCAGGCTCCGGTCGAAGGTCTCGGCGGCCGGCGGGCCGCAGGTCGTGGCCGTCCGCGGAGTCGGCTATCGGGTCGTGGTCGAGGGCGACGCGGCAGTCGCCGATTGAGGCCGTCGAGCGGCCGGACGATCTAGACCGCGACCGCGATCGGGCGGCCCGTGACGTCGTGGGCGGCGTCCGCGCACGAAACTCGGCACCCGCGCGCGTCGCGGCCACCGAGGGGATTGAAGTGGAAGAACGCCTCGCCCTCGGCCGTCAGCCGGCAGCCACACGTCGCGCAGGTGACGGGGCCGTCGCGTCCATCACGGACCGCGGACGTCGGGCGGATCTCGTTGTCGGACGGGTGGATCATGGGCGTACCTTCCGGTGGGGTGCGAAGGCAGGGGCGACGCTGCCCCATGTTCGACCGAGCCTAGGCACGGGGGAGGCCGACCGTCGGCATCGGGAGGGGGTCCATGAGGTTGCGGTGAGGTTGCGGCGGCCCGTGGCTACGAGTCGCCGGCTACGGGTGGCGACCCCGCGCGCCGTCCACGCCGTCCGCGAGCAATCCTTCCCAGCGCCGGCCGATCTCGGCGGTCGAATACGGCACCACTGCGCCCGGCGCCGCGGCGGCGAGACGTCGGCGCATCGGCTCGTCCGTCATGATCCGATCCAGCGCCGCTGCGAGCGCAGGCACATCCTCGGCGGGCACGAGGATCCCTGCCGCCTCGCCAGCGAGGATCTCACCGGGACCCGTCGGGCAGTCGAAGCTGACGACCGCTAGGCCGGCACTGAGCGCCTCGAGAAGGACGATCGGGAAACCCTCGAACCGGGACGACAGCACGAACACGGACGCGCGACGCATCTCCTCCCCGAGCCGGTCGGTCGGGTGGTTGAGATGCACCTGCGCGGTCAGCCCGAGATCGGCGATCGATCGCTCGAGCGACTCACGCAATGCGCCCTTGCCGAAGATGTCCAGGCTCCAGTCGGGGTGCCTCGACGCGACGGCCGCGAACGCCTCCAGGAGGAGGTCGAATCCCTTCTGCGGTGCGAAGCGGCCTGCGGCGATCAGCCTGTGAACGGCCGGGTCGCCCGGCCCGAGAGGGACGTCCGGCACGGCGTTCGGGATCGCGACGACCCGAGGACCGTCGGGTCCAAGCGGGGCCTCGTACGCGGCGCGATCGGTCTCGGTCAGCACCACGACGGCCGAGACGTTGCCGAGGGCCTCGAGGATGGCGTCCCGCAGCTGGGCCCCGTATCGGTCGAGACGCTGGTGCTCCTGCGCGATCACGATGACCCCGGCCGGCGCGAATCGGCTGGCCAGCATGATGAAAGCCGGTCGTGTGGCGATCACCACGGTCCCGTTCGGCAACGAGCGCAGCCAGCGCAACAGAAGCACGTCCGTCCAGAGCGAGACACGCCCGACATTGCCGTCCCGCGGGTGCCACAGCCGCGATGGAGCGCGCCCCAACAGTCGCGGTACCAGATCTCGCCCGCCGCGACGGACCTCCGTCCGGTCGAAGAGCGCGCGGAGCCGCAACCCGTCCGGGACGGTCATCTGTGGCTCGCGGGTCGTCCGGAGGACGCTCACGATCTCGACGTCGTGGTTCTCTGCGAGCAGGGCCGCAGTCGTCATCGTCGCGCGGATCGTTCCACCGACGCCCCAAGCGTTGACGATGAGGAAGCGGATCGGATGGCCGGGCTGGCCTGGTCGCGGCGCGAGGTCGCGGGTTCGGCGACGGGCTCGCCGTGCAGCTCGGGCCGCCGCGCGATCCAGCCAGGCGACGGCGACCCCGACCGCGAGCGCTCGCACCGCTCGCCGCGCTCCGCCGGACACCCGCGCCACGATGCCCGTCTCTCGCGGGGTTTCGGTCGTCATCGGATGAACACTACTCGGCCGTCTCGGGCCGGTCGGCGGAGGCTCCGCCGGCGGTCAGACCCGAGCGGTCGGCACCCTCTCGTCGGCCGGTTCAGCCCCGGCGGCGGACGCAGCGACGGAGTGCGGCATCAAGTCGGCGCCCGCGAGTCCTGCCACGAGCGCGGGAGATGTCTCGATGCCGACCGGTTCGACCAGCCAGAAGCGTGCGGCGAGATCCGCCTCGTCGAGGAGGCGACCGGCGAGCTCTGAGCCCGCGGAGCGATGTGCCTCGAGCAACCGGATGAGCTCGATGACGCGAGCCTGGCCGTCGGGTCGGTCCGCGAGGGCGGACGCGAGTCGGACCGCACCCACGGACCGCTCGTCCAGCGCCGCCACATGGCGTCCGCTCGGGTCGTACAGGTAGGCGCGGCCACCGGTCATGCCGGCGCCGAAGTTCGCACCGACGGGGCCGAGGACGACGACGGTCCCGCCGGTCATGTATTCGCAGCCGTGCGGTCCGATGCCTTCGACGACGGCCTCAGCACCGCTGTTGCGGACGGCGAAGCGCATGCCGGCACGGCCGACGAGATGGAGCCGGCCACCCGTCGCGCCGTAGAGGACGGTGTTGCCGGCGATCGCCTCGGTCGCCGCGTCGGCGCCGAGGTCGGGTTCCGGCGCGACCGTGATCGACCCGCCCGATAGACCCTTCGCGACATAGTCGTTGGCCTGGCCGGTGAGACGGAGCTCGACGCCAGGACCCGCGAAGGCGCCGAACGATTGGCCGGCCGCACCCCGAAGCTCGAGACGGACGGGGCCATGAAGTTCGCCACGCTCGAGGGCGCCCGTCAGTCCGGCACCGAATGAGCGGTCCGCCGTCGTGACGCGGAGACCCGTCGCCGACACCGATCCCTGCCCACGGAATGCCGCGGCGATCCCGACCTCCAGCGCCGATGCTGGAGCGTGCCCGATCTCGCGCCCCGCTCCCGCCGGGTCCGCGCGACGCGCCGCCGACGCGCCCCACGGCGAGGCACCGATGACGGGCCCGAGCTCTGCGCGGGCAGCGGGGATCGCCACGAGAAGGCGCCTGCTCTCGCCGACGACCTCGCCGACCGACCGCGCACCGACCGCCGCGAGCTCGCGCCGGACGTCCTCGGCGATCGCCGTGAAGAAGCGGACGACCGCATCAGGCGTGCCCGCGAACTTCGCCCGCAGATCCTCGCGCTGGGTCGCGATGCCGGTCGGACAGGTATCGAGATGGCACTGGCGCGCCATGTCGCAGCCGATCGCGACGAGCGCCGCGGTCCCGAACGCGAATTCCTCGGCGCCGAGGAGGGCCGCGATCAGCAGGTCGCGCCCGGTCTGGAGGCCGCCGTCGGCGCGGAGCGCGACGCGGTCGCGGAGGTCGTTGCGGAGCAGGACCTGGTGCACCTCGGCGAGCCCGAGCTCCCAGGGCGCGCCGACGTGCTTGATCGACGACAGCGGCGATGCCCCCGTCCCACCGGCGTGCCCGGAGAGGTGGATGTACGAGGCACCCGCCTTGGCGACGCCAGCCGCGATGGTGCCCACACCGCGGCCGGCGACGAGCTTCACGCCGATCCGGGCGGACGGATTGATCGCCCGCAGGTCCGCGATGAGCTGGGCAAGGTCTTCGATCGAGTAGATGTCGTGATGCGGTGGCGGACTGATGTACGACATCGCGGGCTGGCCCCGGCGAAGCATCGCGATGAACGCCGTCGCCTTCTTCGCCGGCAGCTGACCACCCTCACCCGGCTTCGAGCCCTGGGCGATCTTGATCTCGAGCTGGTCGGCGCGCGCGAGGTAGGTCGCCGTCACCCCGAACCGTGCCGAGGCCACCTGCTTGATCCGCGCGTCGTGGCGACGCCCGTCGGCGGCGGGCCGGTACCAGGCGGGGTCTTCCCCACCCTCGCCGGTGTTCGCCGAGCCGCCGGCCCGCTGGATCCCGATCGTGAGCGCCTGGTGCGCCTCGGGACTGAGTGCGCCCACGCTCATCGCCGACACGACGAACCGGCGGACGATGTCTCGGGCGGGCTCCACGTCGGCGAGCGGGAGCGGCGTCGCAGCGGCGCGGACGCGCAGCTCATCGCGCGGCACCGACCGCTCGGTCGTCGGCCGCGCGAGCGCGTCGCGGTAGCGAGCCAGGGCTGCGTCCGTGTCGCGCGCAGCGTCGATCTCGGCACCGGGCTCGCCGTGGCCGGACAGGACCTGGATCTCGCCGGCGATCCGCGGAGAGAAGAGATGTGCCTCGCCGTCGCCACGGAACCGGGCGAAACCTGGGTCGGGGAGGCGGGCCTCACGCCCGGCCGCCGGTTCCGGGATGGCGAGCGCGGCCGCGCGCCGGCGGATCTGCCGGCCGGCGAGGTCGGCGAGCGTGGTGCGGCCGGGCCACGCAGCCGCGGTCGGGAAGCAGCGCGCGACGACGGACGCATCGAGATCGACGACGTCGACCAGCGAGCCGCCGATATACGAGGCGACCGCGCTGATGCCCATCCGGGCCAGCGTCTTTCGGAGGCCCGCCTCGAACGCAGCGATCAAGCCCGAGACAGCCGCATCGGGCGTCACCGTCTCGGCGCCACGTGTGCCCGCGAGTTCGGCGGCGAGCTCGATCGCGAGGCGGGGCTCGACCGCGGTCGCGCCGACCGCGAGGACCATCGCCATGGCGTGGACGTCGAGGATGTCGACCGCGCTGACCGCGATGTCGGTGCGGCCGCGGAGGCCGGCCGCGGTGAGGGCGGTGTGAACGGCCCCGACCGCGAGGATCGACGGGATCGGCAGCCGATCGACGGTCCAGGCGGCGTCCGTCACGAGCACGACCGAAGTGTTGCGGCGGGCCGCAATGACGGCCTCGCGCGCCAGCCGCTCGAGCGCGACCTCCAGACCCGCCGGCCCCGCGCCGGGATCCCAGGTGGCGTCGAGCGACCGGACGGTCGCGCCGTCGGCACGAACGGCCTCGACCAACCCGTCCATGTCGACGATGACCGGCCGTGCCAGTCGCACGGTCCGTGGCCCACGCGGCGGCCCACCGAGCAACGCCGGCCGCCGGCCGAGCTCGACACGGAGGTCCATCACGACCCGCTCGCGTTCGGGATCGATCGCCGGGTTGGTGACCTGCGCGAATGCCTGACGCAGGTGGTCTGCGACGGGCCGATCCAAACGCGCCCGTCCCGGCGTGGGCGTGTCGTCGCCCATGCTCCACAGTGGCTCGTGCGCCTCGAGCGCCATCGTCTTGATATCGAGCCGGGCGCGTTCGGCGTCGAGGCCCGCGACATAGCGCATCACGTGGTCGGTCACCAAGCCGCGGGCCGCCGCCGACGCCCCCGCGAACCGGTCCTCGTGCATCGGCCGCGGAGCGTCGTGGATCGGGAACGCGCGGAGAGCGCGTGCCTTCGCGTCGGTGTCCTCGAGGATCGCTCGCCGGCCAGGCTCGACCAGCAGCAGCTCGCCCGGACCGAGCCTGCCGCGTCGGACCGTCTCGGAAGGAGTGAACGGCACGGCGCCTGCCTCGGACGCGACAGCCACAAGTCGGTCGCGGGTGACGGCGAATGCCGCCGGCCGCAAACCATTGCGGTCGACCAACGCGCCGACCGACTTCCCATCCGCGAAGACGATCGCGGCCGGGCCATCCCACGGCGCAAGGAACCCGGCCGTCCGGCGCCGCAGCGTCGCGACATGCGGATGCGGCGCGCGGCGCAACGCGAGCGCCTCCGGGATCGCGGTCAGGAGCGCGGCGGTCAGGTCCCAGCCGGTCGCCGTCAGGAGCTCGAGACCCTCGTCGAGGGACAGCGAATCGGAGCCGTCCTCGGACAGGAGCGGCCCGGCATCGAGCAGCGCCCTCGCCACGTCCGACGTCGCCCCGTCGCCGGACCGCCCGCGGATCTCCTCGCGATTGCCCCGGACGGTGTTGATCTCGCCGTTGTGCGAGATCGAGCGGAAGGGCTGAGCGAGACGCCACACCGGCCGCGTGTTGGTCGCGTACCGCTGGTGGAAGACCGCGTACGACACGGACAAGGGTTCCCGCAGGTCGGGGTAGAGGTCGGGCAGCCGGCCGCCGATGACCAGGCCCTTGTAGACGACCGTGCGAGCGGACGCGGACGGGACAGCGATCTCCGCGAGCGACCCGCCGGCAGACCGTGCCGCGGTCTCGAGCCGCCGCCGCGCGACGATGAGCCGCCGCTCGAACGCCACGTCGGTCAGCGGTCGGTCGTCCACCTCGGAGCGAGACGGCCGGGCGACGATCCCGTGCGCGAACGCCGGCCGCGACAACGCCGCAGCGGACCCGAGCGCGTCCGGATCGACCGGCACGGCGCGCCACGCGACGATCGCCAGTCCCTCCCCCGCGAACACCGCCCCGACGAGCGCCCGCGCCCGCGTCTCGGCGGCTCGGCCGCGCGGCAGGAACAGCGAGATGACGCCGGGTCGCGCGAGGGCGGCCGGCCCCGCCAGCAGCTCCAGCACGGACCGGTCGAGTGGGAGCGCCACGCCGGCGCCATCGCTGGATTCGCCGTCTGCGCCGAACGCCCCGCGATGCCCGAGCGCAGCGAGCCCGGCCAGGGCCAGCGGCAGCACCCGTGACCGGGAGCGCCCGCCT
>JBJMNA010000315.1:0-3359 GCA_045804485.1 Chloroflexota bacterium | reverse complement strand
TCCCCCACCGGGCGGTTCGTCCTGTTCGAGGGTCATCCCGTCGAGTGGCTCTTCGACGTGGACGCCGACGGTCACTGGGTCGCGACCGACTACGACTATTTCGCCGGCGCGGAGGCGTCGCGCGGTTGGGCACCGGAGTACATCGACCGGCTGTCGATCGCCGATGCCGAGCAGAGCTGGAAGTTCGCGCGAGCATGGACGCTCGGCGAGGTGATCACGGCGCTGCTGGGTGCGGACCTGCGCCTCGACGCTGTCGGGGAGTACCCGGTGGACTGGTGGGGTGGCCACGCTGACGTTCGTCCCGAGGAGCGCGGCCGGATCCCGCTGTCCTTCTCAGTGACGGGGCGCGCGTCAGCCTGATCCGAGACGCTCGAAGCGCCCGTTCGGTCCTCGGATGACGGTCTGGACCGACACGATCGCGGATCGCTGGATCGGACCGTAGATATGCGGGTACGGCGAGCCCGGAACGTCGAACCGCCACGGAACGCCGAGCGCGTCGAGGTCCACGGTCAACGCGACGAATGGTCGCGGATCAGCCAGGTAATGGCGATCGAATGTCGCTCCGAGCGCATCGACGCCATCGGTGCAGTGGATGAAGCCTTCCCGGGCGTAGCCGACGGCCACGTACGGCGCTCCGGGATCGGCGGCCTCCCAGACCTCGACCGGCGCGAGATGGAATGTCAGCCGGGTCAAGCGGGCGGATGGTCGATCGACAGCCACGCGCGGTCGAGGGTGACGTGGATCAGCGTCGTCCGATCGCCCGCGAGCGCCGTTCTCAGAGCCGGCTCGAATTCGGCGTCGCGCTCGACGCGGACGCCGCGCGCGCCGCAGGCACGTGCGACGGCAGCGAAGTCGATCGGGCCGAGGTCGCTCGCGACGCCGACGCCGGTTCCGCGCTGCTCCTGCCACATCCGGATCGTCCCGTAGCGCTCATTGTCGAAGACCACGACGACGACACGGGCGCCGACCCGGACCGCCGTCTCCAACTCCGCAAGCGTCATCCCGAGACCGCCGTCACCGACGAGCGCCACGACCGGGCGATCGCGATGGACGAGCGCGGCCGCGATCGCCGCCGGCAGCCCGTAGCCCATCGCTCCCGACGTCGGGCCGAGGAACGTGCCTGGCCGCCGGAAGCGGAACCCGCGACCGACCCAGCTCGCGAAATTGCCGGCGTCCGTCGCGAGGATCGCGTCGTCGGGGAGGACGCGGCGGAGCGTCGTGATCGTCCGTCCTGGATGGACGCCGGGGCCGTCCCATGGCGTCGCGTCGATCACGGAGGATGCCTCGAATGCTGCCCGGTCGGCCGCGTTGTTGGCCTGGCGCTTGGCGACGAGAGCCGCGTCGAGCACGGCCCGGCCGAGCAGCCGCTCGTTCGCGGCCTTCAGGAATGACTTCGCGTCCGCCGTGACGGTGAATGCTGGGTCACTCGATCCGGTGGCTTGCCCTGGAGCGAGGTCGAGGTGTGCCCAACGCTGGCCTGCACGCGGCACCGCGTAGCCGTACGTCGTCGCCTCGTTGAGCCTCGACCCGAGCACGAGGATCGCGTCGGCGGCATCGAGCCGCTCGCGCACTGATGGAGCTGCGCCGAACCCCGCCATCCCGAGGAATAGCGGGTGATCGTTCGAGATGACATCGGCGCGGCGCCACGCGGCGACGATCGGCACCTGGAGCAGCTCGGCGAAACGCGTCAGCTCCGTGGACGTCCGAGCGCGGAGGACACCGCCGCCGGCGAGGATGACCGGACGCTCCGCAGATGCGAGAAGCTCGATGACGTCGCGGATCTCCGCATCGGTCGCGCGGCTGACGCCGGGTCGAGTCGCGTCCACCGCGGCATCGTCGGGCATCGGTTCGTCGAGGAGGTCTTCGGGCAATGACAGGAGCACCGGCCCGGGCCGGCCGGTCAACGCCTGCCGGATCGCCTCGGTCATGATCGAGACGACCTCGTCGGCGGTGCGGGGCTCCGCTGCCCACTTCGCAAGTTCGCCGAGCGAGCCGACCTGGTCGATCTCCTGGAACGCCTCCCGGCCGCGATAGGCTCGCTCGACCTGGCCGACCGCGACGAACATCGGCGTCGAATCCTGGCGCGCCGTGTGGATCCCGATGGCGAGGTTCGAGCCGCCGACCGCACGGGTGCCGAGACAGATCGCGGGCCGGCCGGTCAGCTGGCCGTGCGCCTCCGCCATGAACGCGGCGGGACCTTCATGGCGGGTCGCGATCACGCGGATGCCGGCGTCCTCGAGGACGTCGAGCAGCCCGAGGAAGGATTCGCCCGGCACCGTGAAGGCATAGCGGACGCCGGCCGCCCGGAGCGCATCGGCGATGAACCGGCCGACGGTCCGTGGCCCGGACTGGGCGACCGGCTCGGGGTCTGTTCGGGGTGCCTCCTCGGACGCCGGCTCAGGCTCCGCTGGAGCGTCGTTCTGGGCCCCGGTGTCCGCGACCGCGGCGTCCTCGTCGGCGGCGCTGCCTGGGTCGGCGGTGACGGGTTCGAACGTGGGTGGCTCAGCTGTGGGCGGCGCCTCTGACGTGTCGTCGTCGGTCGTGGGCTGCTGGTCGGTGGTCGGCTGGTCGGTGATCGTGTCGTCGGTCGTGGAGGTCTCGAGCTCGGTCATGGCGACTGCGCTCCTCGGTCGGATGGTGCCCGGGAATGGGCATGTCAGCGGTAGTTCTCGAACTGCAGCGGAACCGCGAGGTCGAGCTCGCGCAGACGTGCGATGACGCGCTGGAGGTCGTCGCGGCTCTTGCCGGACACGCGCACAGCGTCGCCCTGGATCTGCGACTTGACCTTCGGGAACTCGTCCCGGATCAGCTTCGTGATCTTCTTCGCGACCTCCTCCGTCAACCCTCGGCGCAGACCGATCGTCTGACGGACCTTGTTGCCGCCAGCCTCTTCGACCTTGCCCCAATCGAAGATCTTGAGTGACAGATTGCGCCGGATCGCCTTCGATTCGATGAGATCCTTGACGGCGGCGGCGCGATATTCATCGTCGGTCAGCAACGTGATCTCGTCCTTCGCCTGGGTCAGCTCGACCGTGACCCCCTTGAAGTCGAACCGGGTGCCGACCTCGCGGCGGACCTGGTCGAGCGCGTTGCGCAGCTCCTGCTCGTCGAAGTCGCTGACGACGTCGAATGATTGGTCTCCAGCCATGGATGCTCCCGTCTCCCCTACTCGCTCGTGTCGGGGGCGGTGACCGTCCACTCGCGGAAACGGCTGGCGCGTCCGTCGGACCCCACCTCCGCGGTCAGAAAACCGGCCATCCGGACCGGCCGGCCTGTGGACTGCCTCACGAAGGACACGTGCCAGGCGGCCAGCACCGTCGTCCCCGACACCCAATGCTGCTCGAGCGTGAACTCGACGT
>JBJMNA010000314.1:0-13549 GCA_045804485.1 Chloroflexota bacterium | reverse complement strand
TCGACGGCGGCGACCGGTATTCGAGCGCGCCGTTCCACGTCGCCGTCATCGGCAGTCTCGATCTCGGGGCGCCGCTCCGAAAGATCGGGTGGCGGGTCAGCGCGCCCGCCGCAGGGGCAGATGGCGGCGGCGCGCTCGACCCGTCGGTCGAAGCCGTCATCGTCGCCGACCACGCGGCCGACATCCGCGAGCTCCCGCGCCGGCTGGTGTCGCTCGCCTGGATCAGGTCCGACCCGGAACGATGGCTCGAACGCCCGTGGTTCGACGACTACGACATCGTGCTCGTCCCCGACCCGGCGACGGCGGACGTGATCCGCGCGCGAAGCTCGAAGGTCGCGACGGTCATCCGACCCGACGCGACGGGCGAGGCCATCCGCGACGCGATCGCCCGCTGGGCTGCCTCGACCCGCTACAGCCTTCGGATCGGCGCGCCGAACCGCGACATCCTCGAACAGTGGGGCGACTACCACTTCGCGCGGGCGCTCCAGCGCTCGCTCGAGCGCGCCGGTCACCCGACGAAGCTCCATCTCCTGCCCGAATGGACCGACCCGCTCGCGGCGCGCGAGGACGTCGCCATCCACCTCTTCGGACTCAAGGAGGCCCCGACGCGGCGCAGCCAGGTCAACCTCCTGTGGCAGATCAGTCATCCGGACCTGGCATCGCCCGAGCTCTACGAGCGCTACGACCACGTCTTCGTCGCCTCCGACCGCTTCGCCGCCCGCATGCGGCCCACCGTCGGGGTGCCGGTCACGCCACTCCACCAGGCGACGGATCCGGAGCGGTTCCGGCCGGACCCGACGGGGCCGCGCCACGATCTCCTGTTCGTCGGCAACTCACGGAACGTTCGGCGACGCATCGTCGACGACGTGGTCGAAACCGGGCACGAGATCGCCATCTATGGCGGCGGCTGGCGCCCGGAGCTCGTCGATCCCCGATTCGTCAAGGCCGACCGCATCGCGAACGAGGAGCTGTACCGCTACTACAGCTCGGCGGCCATCGTCCTCAACGACCACTGGGGCGACATGCTGGCGGAGGGCTTCATCTCGAACCGGTTGTACGACGCGCTGGCCTGTGGCGCGTTCGTGATCTCCGACCACCTGCCCGAGCTCGAGACCGAGTTCGACGATGCTGTCGTGAGCTACGCCGACCGCGCCGAGCTCGGCGCGCTGATCGACCACTACCTGGCGGACCCGGCCGAGCGCCGCGCGCGTGGCGAGCGCGGCAGGAGAGCGGTGCTTGCTCGCCACACGTTCGACGAGCGCGCCGCCATCCTCCGCGAGACCGCCGCGCCGTTGCTGGACGTCGCCAAGAGTCGTTGACGGCGAGGATCGCGTTGCAATGCCGGTGCAAGGCCCCGCGTACGGCATCCTGCTACGGTCCGCGACATGGTCGCCCCGCACGCGCACGCAACGACATCGGAGCGGCGATGGGACGTCGGCGGCGTGACGCGGCGCGGGATGCGGTCGGTGCGCCGGCGCCTGGCTGACGTCGCGCACCGGCGGCGGTTACGGGCGACCCAGAGGGACGAGCGGGCTCTTGCGCGCGCGCTGATCGCGGCGCTCCCCGGGACTGCGGTCGACCACGGCCCGCTCGTGTCGATCGTCATCCTCAACCGCGACGGCCGCGACCACCTCGAACGGTGCCTGCGCGGCCTCGCGACGACGAGGTATCGCGACATCGAGGTCATCGTCGTCGACAACGGCTCGATCGATGGATCGCCCGAGCTCGCGGAAACGTTCCCGTTGCCCTTCCCGATCCGGGTGATCCGGAACCGGACCAACCGATCGTTCTCCGACGCGAACGCGGCGGGCGTCGCGGTCGCCACCGGCGAGTTCGTGTGCTTCCTCAACAACGACATCGACCCGGTCCACGACGACTGGCTCGGCTACATGGTCGAGACGCTCACGTCGCGCGGCGCGGCCGCCGTTGGCGCCCGCCTCATCTACCCTCGACACCGTGGCGGGGCGCGGGCCGGCCAGGACCTCCCGGACCTCTCGCTCCAGCACGCTGGGGTCGAATTCGATCGCGGTCTGGGCGTGCCCCATGCCCGCGTGCTGGGCGCCGGCGAGGATCCATTGGGGCAGCGCGCCGCGGAGGTAGCGGAGCGGCCCGCGCTCACCGCGGCGTGCCTGGTGGTCCGGCTCGACTCGTTCCGCGGAGTCGGTGGTTTCTCGCCGGAGTACGACTACGGCATCGAAGACGTGGATCTCTGCCTCAAGCTGCGGGCCGCCGGCGGCCGACTCATCTACGACGGACGCGCCGCGCTCTGGCACCACGAATCCGCGACACGTGCCGCCGATGAGGACCGCTTCGCGGCGCGGGTCAAGGCGAACCGAGCGGCATTCGTCGACCTGTGGGGACCGCGGATCTTTCGTGACTCACTGCTCGACGCCATCCGCGGCGGCGGTCGGTTCTCGAGCGCCCCGTTCCATGTCGCCATCGTCCTGCCGCTCGAGGCAGGGGAGCACCCCGCTTCGGAGGAGGAGGCCGATCGTCTGGGCGCTGCTCTCGACGCGTTCGGCTGGCGCGTGAGCCGGTTGCGAGGGATGGACAGCAAAGCCGTGCGAGATCCCTCGGTGGATGCCGCAGTCGTCGTGGACCCTGATGCGGACATCCGTCGCCTGCGGCGGAAGGTCGTCACGATCGCCTGGGTCACAGCCGACGCAGAGGGCTGGATCGGCCACCCGTGGTTCGACGACTTCGACCTCGTTTTCGGGTCCAGCCCTGCCATCGCAGGAGCCGTGCGCGACAGGAGCACGAAGGTCGCTCGACCGATGCCTCCCTCGCCCGTCGGTTCGACCGCCGAACCGGCCGCGGCGGCGCCCAGCGCGACCGCAGTGCGCGAGGCGCTTATCGAATGGGTGTCGGCCCCACGGGTGGGGCTGAGGATGGACGTTGCGGACTCGGCGCGGTCGGGTGATCTCGGCGGCGATGGCCTGGTGAGGCAGCTCCAACGCGAGCTGGAGCGCGGCGGTCACCCGACTCGGGTCCATCCCAGCCGGGACTGGGCGTCGCCGACGGCCGCGCTGGATGACATCGCGGTCCACGTGCTTCGCGATGAGGAGGTCCTCACGCACCGCAGCCAGGTCAACATCCTCTTGCACCTGAGCCACGCGGAACTCGGCACGCCGGATCTCTACGAGCGCTTCGACCAGGTATTCGTCAACCCGGATCTGTTCGACGCACGGATGGCGGGACGACTCTCGGTTCCGGTCGTCCCGATCGATCCGACTGCAACGCCCGTGCTCTGGACGCGCGCGATCTCTGACGCCGCGGACCGTCTCGTCGGCGCTCGACCGTCTCGCATCGACGGCGTCGTGGCCGCCACGTAGAGGATCCGGACCGCAGACGCCGGACGGACGTCGCCATGGCAGCAGCGACGATCACATCGCCTCGAGCAGCCTCGCGAGGTCGTCCACGAACGGGAACTGTCGCCCCGGGTCGAGGAACGCCGTCGTCGATGGTCGTGCACGGTCACCCGCCGTCGAGTCAGCGTCGAACCGTCTGCAGAGATCGGCCAGATCTGCCGCAAGGCCCGCCGGTGTCGCCTGACGGAGCGATCTGATGTTCGGGTGCCACGTCGACAGATCCTTCTCCCCGAAGGAGTTCGTCAGGACGAGCAGGCCGAGATGTGACATCTCGAGCGGCGGATAGCTCGGGTGGGAGGAGATCATGAGTGCGATCCCGATCGCCGACGTGCGCAGCAGCTCGGCGTACGCGTCCATCGTCAGCTTGCCGATCGACCGCAGGACGACGCCGCCACCGATATCCACATCTGGGTGGGACTCCCCCGCTGACACGATCCGCCAGTCGCTCGCGTCCGGCGTCGCCGCCCGCCATGCGCGCAGGCCCTCGACGATCAGGCCGAAGCCGTTCCTCGGTTTGGACGGCCGTCCGTAGACGACGATCGTCCGGGACCTCGGACGAGGTGGCGCCGCGAGGGCGGCGCGCAGGGCCGGAGCAAGCCTCGGCTCGAATGAGAATTCGGAGACGAACCGCAGGCCGGCTTCATGGAATTCGCGCTGGAGCAGCGACGTGTTGAAGATGGCGACCGTCGATTCCGGCTGGCAATAGGTCGACGACGACAAGAGGTACGAGGCGGACCGTGCGTAGAACCCCGGCTCGAAGTCCTGGATCAGGTATGCGAAGGACTTCGGCGCGCTCCCGTACGTCGACGTCTGCCAGGCGCGAACGTCGAGCGCGAAGAGTGCCGTCGGCCAGAAGGTCGCGATGAACACGTCCCGCGGGCCGATCGGGATCGTCCGAGGCCGCGCGTCAGGTGGTTCTTCGGCGCCGACGCCGGGTGACCCATCGGAAATCGAGGCAACCGGGACCCCGAGTGCGACCAGCTGGGATCGTTCGGCGGAGTCCTCGCTCGGGTCGACGATCCGAAAGTCGGCGAAGGACCGACCCGTCGCGTCGTCGAGCGACGCGACGCTGATCAGGCGGCGACGGACTCCGCCGTCCGACACGCTCCGGAAGAGGTCGATCGCCGTCTGGATGCCCCCGAACGTCGACGGACCGGTGATCGAGGGGATGACGAGGTTGAGGCGATACGCTGTGTGGACGGACCGTCGCGGTGCGGCTCGGACGAGCTCCGGGACCCCCGGCGCCTCGCTCGGTGGGGCCGGCAGGATCTCAGGTGTCGGTCGGGGCGGCCGCGGCGGAGGCGGACCGAACAGGAACCCCCGGACCCCTCGCGCCAGCGCGCGGATGCGCCACTTCGGTCCACCGCGTGCGACAGCCTCTCGCGGGCCGCTACGGGCATCCGAGACAGCCCTCACGCGGCTGTCGCGTCGTCGGATCGACGCATGTAGAAGCCGGCACGCCCGGCGCGTCCCTGCTTGTTGAGTTCGGTCGCGAGCGTCCGATATCCAGCGATCGTTGCGTCGTCGAACCCTGCCGGCGCGCCGTGGTACCAGGAGCCCGGCTCACGCCAGGCGAGGTCCCGGCTGATCTGGTCGCTCGCGACAAACTCGACAAGACTGGAATCCCAGACGACATCAACGATCGTCAGCCGCGCGCGACGTGCGAGAGCATCGAGGCTCGCTTCCGTGTGGACGAACAGATGCCGCGGCGCATCGAGCTCCCACCACGCCGTCCCGTAGCGCTCCCAGAGGGACGTTCCCATCACCGGCGTCCGGATCAATACGGTCCCGCCCGGCCGGAGTCGTCGCGCAGCAGCGGCGAGCGTCGCAGCAGGGTCCGGCACATGTTCGAACGAGTGGTGGAACGTGATCGCCTGGAACGTGCCGGTTTCATCCTCCAGGCGCCGGCGCCGGAGCGGGACGCCTTCGTACTCGCCGTCATGCTCGAGAAACGGATCGATCCCAAGCAACCGCCGGAAACCGACCTTGCGAAGCGCGGCGAGATTGTCGGCGCGCCAGCCGCACCCGACATCGAGGATCGGATCGTCGAACGAATGGATCCCGGCGCGTCGCGTGAAGGCGGCTGCTCGCCGGACGTTCGCATCCGAGGTGGGTGCCCACCGTCGCGTCCAGCGCGCGAGCCTCCGGCCCCGACCGAGCAACAACGCGCGGTCAGCGGCCCAGGCGCCCAACGCGGCAAGCGGCGAACGAGAGGCTGCCCGCGCGTCGGCGGGTCGGTTCGCCGAACTGCCGTAATAGTCGGGTGGGTAATGGCGAGCGAGGTCGCTCGGGACGGTCTCGATCCGCATCGCGCCGCATCCCCGGCAGCGCAGGTACGGAAAGGATTCACGAGTTCCGAACAGCATCTCCCGAAGCTCATAACGCTCCGGCGGCCGAGGATCGGCACAGATCGGGCACGCGTCGGTTGACTGATCCTGTCCGATCCTCGTCCCTGCCCTTCTTCTCGGCGGCGATCTCTGTCAGTACCCCGCCATTATGCGGGCGCCCTCGACGCCCCGGAGCCGGGGAGAGAAGCGATCTCAGGGTCGCGGGGACGTCACGCGCCGCGGAAAGGACGTCGGAGCCGGCGCATGACGGTCCGTCGGGTCCGACGGAGGAGGCGCAGCCACTCCTCTCGCAGACGTGGAGCCTTCGGGGGTTTGGGCGGCGGGACGTCGGCGATCCGGCGCGCCTCGTCTCGCTCGCGTTCGAGCTCGACGAACATCCGGCCGATCGCGACGGCACGTTCGTGCTCGGCGGGGTCGATCGGCTCGTCATCGGACGTGTCCAGGCAGCGAGCGAGGAGGTCTGGCACGAGCGCGCGATCGACGAGCGCGTGCAGGTGGTCGCGCAGCCACGGGTCGTACACGAAGCCGCCGTCCGTGGTCGCCGCGTCACGTTCATCGAGATCCATCTCGAGAGGCAGCCGCACGAGATAGGCGTACATCAGCCGACCGGCGAGGTAGCGCCGATAGTCGGACATCATGTGGTGGTTCTTGCTCGGTCGGAGGTCGGGATTCGCCTCGTACGACCGACCGGTGTTGACGGCTCGACGTTCGTACTGGACCCACGACCGCCACGGGAGGTGGAGCACCTCGAGTGCGACGGCGTCGTCCGGCTGACCGGCGCTCTTGATGGACACGAAGTGGTTGCCCTGGGCGACGGTCACCGACGGGTCGCCCACGTGAACGGCATCGGCCGTGGGATGGGCGTAGATACCGACGGCGTGGAGCTGCCCGGGCGTCCGGACGTCGCGCCAGACCGACCGGTCGATGCTCGAGCCGCGCAAGGCAGGAGGACCGACGAGGTTGGTGACGGGCGCGGTGAAGGCGCCGAGCGAGGTCGGGATCGCTTCGAGTGCCGACCTCAGAGTCAGGCTCTTGTCACATGGCACCCAGAATTCGTCGGCGTCCGCGTTGATCACCCAATCCGCGCCGTGGTCCGTCGCGGCCCGACGGGCCATCCCGGTGACGAGCGCGTGCTGCTGCTTGCGGAAGACGGGGTCATGGTGGAGCTCGACGACGCCGAGGTCGGCGTAGCGCTGCAGGACCTCGGTCGTGCCGTCGACCGAGCCGTTGTCGGTCACGATCATGAGATCGGCGCCCTGGTCGATGTGGTGCTCGACCATCGCCGCGATGATGTCGACCTCGTCGCGGACCATCAGCGTGACGACGAATCTCACGTGGCCGGGTTTCCTTCGGTCGCACCGCCGCCGAAGACGGGCACGTCCATCGTCCGCTGCTCTGCGTCAGCGAGGACGACGAGCTCGTCCCGGCGGAGACCGCTGCCCGACGCGGCGGTCGTCAGATTCAGGAAGAACTCGTGGCCGATCGTGCCCTGGAACGCCGCCTCGCGGACCGAGATGAGCCCGAGGACGTCGAGGTCGTGGAGCATGAGCCGCAGGTGGTTGGGCGAGAAGACCCAGTTGTGGACGTCGATGTAGGAGTCGCCCTCGGCGCGGGCGGCGTTCGTCCTCGCCTCGTCGAGGCCATGCACGAACTGGTACGTCCCCTTGTGCCCGGCCGCCCATGAGGACGAGCCACGGTGCTTCACCGCGTTCAGCGTGAACTCGGTCATCGTGCCGACCGTATGGACGCGCGGCGGAGCGAGGGACGCATCGATCACCCGACCGAGGGACGACCGTTCCCGGAACCGGTCGAAGCAGTACCGGTGGTCCGGGATGACGAGTGACAGCACGCCGTCCGGTGCAAGGAGTCGCGTGCAGTCATTGACGAAGTCGATCAGCGACAGGCTGTGCTCGAGGACGTGCGAGGCGAGGACGAGGTCGAACCGTTCGTCGATGACGTCCGACATCGACGACCCCGCCGGGATCACGTAGTCGACCTCCTCGATATCGTCGGGCGAATACTGCGGGAACTCGCGGTACTTCTCGACAAGACCCTCACGGTCGATGTAGTCCACCGTCTTCGTCCGGAACCCGTCGCGCTTGGGCAGGATGGCGTTATGCGCGGGTCCGATCTCGAGCACGGTCCCCGACCGCTTCGCCGTCCGGAACACGAATTCGCGGCGGACCTCGAGCCGGGAGGGACCGGCCGGCGCCGCGGCCCGACCATGGCTGCTGGGCTTCTGCCCACGGAGAGGCAGTGCCCGGAGCAGCGACCGCTTCACCCGCCCAAGACGGCGCCGGACGGGCGTGGGGAGCCGCGATGCGATCGGTCGCATCGGGTCAGCGGTGCTCGAGCCGGCCGGCCATTCGCGTGACCGCGGTCAGGAGATCGATGATCGCCGAGGCCATCCGCGACGACACCGGGGATGCCGACCGGCGAGCCAGCAGGAACGCGGGCCACGCGAGCGTCTGCCACGTGCCCCGCGGTCGTCGCGGGACCCCGGCGCGCAGCGCGGGCCGGACCATCGTCCAGTAGCTCGGTTTCGCCGGCGGTATCAGATCCGGCCAGCGACGTGCCGGCGCGACCACGACCGTCGCGGCGAGCGCGGCGGATCCCCGCAGCACGGTTGGGGGCACCGTCGCGAGGAACGCACCGACCGCGTCGTAGAGCGCTGGCGTGCCCGGGTCGCGCCGATCCAACGCGTCGCGCACGGCCGGACCGATGTCCATCCGGATCAGACGATCGAAATACGCGCGGAGGACGACGCGACGCGTCCCCTCGTCCTCGAGCCGGGCATCGACCTCGTCGCTCACTGCCCGGAAGACGACCGCGGCCTGTCTCGCCATCTCCGCCGCCCGCGCAGAGGATGACCTCGTCGCCGACGTGATCCCCTCGACGTAGTGGTCCGGGTGCGGACGGGACCACTCGTAGACGGTGTCGGCGACGACCTCGATCCCATCGCCGGCACGGAGCAAGGCGCTGATCGTCCACGGCTGGTCGCCCAGGACCCGGCCCTCGAATCGCAGGTCCGTGAGAAGCGAGCGGTGGAACAGCTTTCCGTGGATCGCGGCGTAATTCATCAGCCCAGGGTTCGCGGCGATCGATTTCCGACCCGGCTCGCGGATGTCCGGGTTGTCGTATCCCCGTGCCACCCACTGACGCTCACCGTCGTCGTGGACCCGCTGACCGATCACGGCACGCACGTCAGGGTCGGCCGTCGGGCGCATCAATGCGGCCAGCGCGCCCGGGAAGAGTCGGTCGTCGGCGTCGAGGAAGGCGATCCATTCACCCCGGGCGACGTCCAGGCCACGATTTCGCGCGTTCGACACCCCGGCGTTGGTCGGGAGCGCGAGGACGACGACGCGATCGTCGCGCTCGGCGAGCTCGTGGACGACGTCGAGCGTGCCGTCCGCCGACGCGTCGTCGATGACGATGCATTCGAAAGGGACGTCGCATTCCGCGAGCAGCGACTCGAGCGATCGGTGGATGGTCGCCGCAGCGTTCCACGACGGGACCAGGACGCTGACTCGTGGTCCTCCTGACTCGGTCGTCGGCGGTGCGTCGAGTGACCGGTCGGACATCGCGTGGATGGTATCAGGCGGCCCTCGGCGAGCCGCCCGGGGTTCAGCGCATCGCCTGGTCGAGGTCCTTTTCGATGTCGTCGTCGTACGAGGTCTGACGGACCCGGCCGTGGTACTGGCCGAGGATGCCGACGATCGGCCCCGGATCGCCATCCTTGACCTGGAGGAAGAGCGCGGAACCACCCGCCGGCAGGTCGTCGCCGACTTCCTTGACGAACTTGCCATCGATGCCGGGCGCGGCCGCGCGACCGATCAGGCCGCCCGCGATCGCCCCGCCGACGATGGCACCGACCGGGAAGACGACGAACAGGAGCCCGCCCAGGACCGCGCCGACCGCGGCGCCGGTCTCCGTACCGCTCGACATCTCGTTATGGAACGTGACCTTGCCGTCGGCGTCCTTGCGCACGACGGCCGTGTCCTCCAGGCCGATCTTGCTCGCGTGCTCGACCGACCTGATCGACTTCAGGGCCGCCTCGGCATCGTCCGCGCCATCAAAAGTGACCGCCAGGAACTGCGCCATCGTCACGACTCCTCTCGCTCTGCGTCTCTGCTGCCACGCGGCGTGTCGAAGCCCCAAGATACGCCCGATGGCAAAGCATGGACCGACCTATCGGATCGACCCGATCGAACCCGACGAGATCGAGCCCCGGTTCCTGGCGCTGCTCGACGAGCTCGCAGGGCTGCTGGCGCAGGACGATGTCGCCGACGTTCGGTCGTTGGTGGCCGCAGGCTCGCTCGGGGCGGCCTACGACCGCCTCGATGCGGCGACGAACGAGGTCACCGTCCCGGTCGACACGGCGACGCTCGTGGAGCTCGTGCTCCTCGGCCAGGCGATCAGGGCGACCGGCGGCTGAGCGTCGCGCCGCGAGGCGCCGGCGTCCGGTAAGCGTCAGTCGGCGGCGGTCACTCGGTGCCGGCATTCCGTGAGGCGCTGACGGCGATCGGCTGAACCGGTGACCCAACCGCCGGGCGCGCCGTCGCAGGGTCGGCCGGGACGAGACGCTCGAGGAAGGGCCGGGCGCGCAGGCGCTCGAACACCTCGATGGACCGTCGGACCGCGGCGTCGACCTCGGGATCGCTCCGGTCGAGGACGGAAGCCATCTCGAGACCGGTCATCGCTTCATCCCAGGCGAGCCCGAGCTCGCGCCAGCCGTCGAGCGCCTCGCGGTAGCCGGCCAGCGCGTCCGCGGTGCGACCCTCGAGCGCGGCCAGCGCGGCCCGCATCGTCACCCGCTCGACCGAGATCGCCTGGCCGTGGACGCGCAGGCCCTCGTGTCGCTCGATCTGCCGCCGGACCGCGTCCGCATCGTGCCGCCAGACGGCGACGCGCCCGGCGAGGAACAGGTGTGCCGTCCCGCCGATCCGATCGAGCGACACGAGCTCGAGGCACCGACGCTCGATGTCGTCCCACCGTCCGCTTGCGGCGTCTGCCTGGATCCGTGGGGTCCGGAGCGTCACCCCGATCTGTCGATCCGACGTCCCTTCGAGCTCGCGTTCGTGCGCGGACAGTTCAGCGTCCGTCGCCTCGCCGCGGAGCGCCCGGATCGTCAGCATCACCGTCGCGAGCGCCGACCGGTCCTCGAGCTCGAGCTCGGTGGCGAGGAGTGGTTCGACGACCTCGATCGCCCAGTCCCACTCCCCGACCCGGATCGCCGAGTCGGCCGCGTTCTGGTGCAGCGTCGCCTGAAGCGCGCGCACGCCGAGTCGCTGAGCGTCATCGAACCCGGCCTTGGCTGTGGCGACGGCGCGACGCGGGTCGCGCAGGGCAAGGATGTACGAGAGGTTGACGCGCCCACGCAGCGCGATGGCCGGCCAGCCGAGACGTTCCGCGATGTCGATCCCGGCCTGGATCGCACCTCGACCTTCGAGGACACGTCCGATCTCCGCGAGCGCCGTCCCCTTCGTGATGAGCGTGTCGGCGGTCATCGACACGAGGTCCTCGCGCTCCGAGCTCGCGAGAACCTCATCCGCGACGGTCATCGCCTCTTCCGAGTCGCCGTGGAAGAAGTACGCCCGAGCGAGCTGGGCGCGGAGCGCGATGCCGGGCGGCGTTTCTGCGACGTCGTCGAATTCAGCGGCAGCGGGCTGCAGCACGGCGAGCGCCTGGTCGCTCCGGAAGGCCTCGAGCATCGCCCGTCCGAGCGCTGCTGTCGCCGCGGCGGCACCGACCCGATCGCCGGCCTCGCGCTTGCGCTCGATCGCGTCGCGCAGGAGCTCATGCGAGCGCGTATGGCGGCCCGCGGCGGACGCCGCCTCTCCCGTCCGGATGAGCAGATCTGCCTGCTCGGCCGGGTCCGGCGTCACCTCGAGCGCCTGGTCGAGGAAGGTCACCGCCTGTTCGTGCGAGCCGAGCGCCGCTGCCCGTTCCGCGGCGGCACGCAGGGCGATCCGCGCCTGGCCACCGACCGCGTCGGCCTCGGGGCCGGGCGTCGATTCCTTGAATGCCGCGAGGTAGTGGGCCGCCAGAGCGCCGACGAGCTCGTCCTCGCCGAGCGACTCGAAATGCCGGGCGGCGGCCAAGTGCCTCTCGCGGCGATCACGCTTGGCGAGGGTCGAATACGCGACCTCGCGCACGAGCGCCTGGACGAAGCTGTACTGACCGCGTTCCGGTGACCGCGGATCGCCCTGGACGACGAGGATCTCGCGCCGCACGAGTCCACGCAGCCGCGGCTCGAGCTCGGCAGGGTCGCTCGCGGCGACCGCGGCGAGCCCGGACGGCGTGAAGCTCTGCCCGAGGACGGCGGCGTTCTGGAGCAAGGCGCGATCCGTCGGGTCGAGCGCGTCAAGGCGGGCAGCGATGAGCGCCTGGAGCGTCTCGGGGACGGCGAGCTGGGCGAGGTCGCCGACAGGGACGTAGTGCCCGTCGCGTTCCGCCAGCCTGTCGTCCGCGACGAGCATCCTGACCGTCTCGACGGCGTACAGCGGGATGCCATCCGCGCGGCGGATGATCGTCAGGGCGGCGCTGTCCGGGAGTCCCGCGATGAGCCCGCCGAGCATCTCCCCGACCGCATCGTCCGAGAGCGGGTCCAGATGGAGCGCCACGAAGTTCCGGCGGCCGGCGCCCCACCCGGCGCGACGCTCGAGGAGCTCGGGGCGCGCCAGCGTCACGATCAGGAGCGGCACGCCGGTCGACCACTCGAGCATGTGGTCGACGAAGTCGAGCAGCCCCGGGTCCGCCCAGTGGAGATCCTCGAAGACGAGGACAGTCGTGCCTTTGGCCGCGATCCGCTCGAAGTAGGTCCGCCACGCCGCGAAGAGGCTCTCGCGTCCGCCGGGCGGCGCGGGCTCGACCGCGAGCAGCGCGAGGAGCGCGGTCTCGACCCACCTTCGCTCGCCTTCGTCGGGCAGGAACATCGCGACCGACTCGGCGATCTTCTGTCGGGTCGTCGGCTCGTCGTCGGTCGCGAGAAGGCCTGCCCGGCCGCGGACCATCTCGCCGAGCGCCCAGAACGTGATGCCGTCGCCGTATGCGGGCGACCGGCCGACGTTCCAGTAGACCTCGTCGACGAGGCCGTCGAGGTACTTCTCGAACTCCCACGCGACGCGGCTCTTGCCGACGCCCGCTTGCCCGGTCAGCGACACGAGCCGGATCCGCCTCTCGCGCGCGGTCGCGTCGTACAGGTCCTTGAGGAGGCGGAGTTCCGTGTCGCGTCCGGTGAACGGCGCCTCGAGCGTCTCGCTCCGGTTCCGACCGCCACGCTCTGCGACGACGCGCATCGCGCGGTATGCCGGGACCGGGCTCGACTTGCCCTTGAGCAGCTGCTCCCCCGCGGGTTCGAACGCGATCGCCTTCGATGCCGTCCGCTCGGTCGGCTCGTCGACCAGGACCGTCCCGGGCGGCGCGACCGATTGGAGCCGCGATGCGGTGTTGACGAGATCGCCCGCGACCATTCCCTGGTTCGTCGCGCCGAGCGTGACTGCCGCCTCGCCGGTCAGCACGCCGGCACGCGCGCGAAGCGACGGCTCGAGACCAGGCACCCGGTCGACGAGCTCGAGCGCGGCCCGCACGGCTCGCTCGGCATCGTCCTCGTGCGCGGTCGGGGCGCCCCAGACCGCCATCACGGCGTCGCCGATGAACTTCTCGATCGTCCCGCCGTAGCGGCCGACGATGTCGCGGGCGGTCTCGAAATAACGGGTCAGCAGGTCGCGTGCCTGTTCCGCGTCCCAGCCGTCGGCCAGCGTCGTATACCCGACGAGGTCGACGAAGAGCACCGAGACGAGCCTGCGCTCCGCTCCGGCGACCGGTTCGACG
>JBJMNA010000313.1:0-8192 GCA_045804485.1 Chloroflexota bacterium | reverse complement strand
CTGGTCGTCGTCAACAAGGGCGACAAGCCCGGCGCGCAGCGGACCGCGGCCCAGCTCCGCGCGATGCTCGTTGCGTCCGCGCCACGTGACCCGAGCGACACGCGCCCCAGACCGAAGCGTCCTGAGGTGCTCATCACCACGGCCGCCACCGGGGTCGGAGTCCCGGAATTACTCGCGGCGTTGGACCGCCATCGTGCCGCTACGCGCGGCGACGGCCCGGAACCGGAGGCCCGGCGGACGCGGGCGGAGGCGCAGGTCTGGGCCATCGTCGCCGAGCGGCTACGCGCACGGTTGCACGACCCGGCCCACGCGGTCGCCACGGCGGCACTGCTCGACGAGGTCGCGGCGCATCGACTCGACCCATATGCAGCGGCGGACAGGCTCCTCTCGGAAAACGACTCCGAATGAGCGACAGCGGTCGTTGGCGGGACTACCGGACGCGCGGCGACGGTACCTTTGCCTCCGGTCCGAGCGGAACCTTTCGGGCTGCGGGCCGCTCAGACCATGTGAGCGACCCACGCAGGGTCTGAGCCAGGCAGAGGTGTCACCTGATGTCCACCACGCACAAACTCGGACGGAGTCTCCCGATCGCCGGCGTCGCCGCGCTCCTCGTGGTCGGCGCCTCCTTCGCGCACGACTCCGCGCCGTCAGCGCCGGCGCCCGTGATCTCGAGCCACGAGGTCGGGACCGGCGACGACGACCGCCAGATCAATGCCGTCCTCGGGAGCGACGAGGACGAGCTCGCTGGCAAGATCGAGGATGACTCCGAGGCGGGCGATCAGGACGAGAACGACCAGGGCGAGAACGAGGACCAGGACGACAACGATCAGGTCGAGAACGCCGATCAGGACCAGACCGAAGATCACGACGCCGACCACGATCAGGCCGCTCCGCACGTCGCGAAACCCGCCAAGACGCACAAGGCAAAGCCAGTCACCCATGTCGTCAAGACGCACCATGCCGAGGAAGCCAACGACGACCGCGACGACGACGACAACGGCGGAGCCGAGGATGGCGATCACGAAGGGTCGCATGACGGCGATCACGACGATGGCGGCCACGATGGCGACGACGACGGCGGCAGCGACGACTGAGGGCCGCCGCTGACCCCGACCGGGACCATCGCTGACCGAGTCCTGACCGACGACAGGGCTGACCGCGTCAGCGGACACGCCGAAGATGGAACAGCAATGGCCGTCCATCCCGAAAGCGCGTTCGCACGATCGTGATCGACGCCCTCGCCAACGATCGGCACCTCATCGACGCGGTCCTCGCCGGAGACCGTGAGGCCTTCCGGGTGTTCGTCGAGCGCGAGTCCGTCTCCGTGATCACAGCATGCAGTCGGATCCTTCGGGACCCCACCGAGGCGCAGGATGCGGCCCAGGACACGTTCGTGCAGGCATTCGAGGCGCTCGGGAGCTACCGCGGCGATGGTCCGTTCGGTGCCTGGCTGCGACGGATCGCCGTTCGTGTGGCGATCGCCAAGCTCGCCGCACGGCGCGATGTCGTCGTGCTCGATGAGCTGTTCGTCGATGGACACGGAGCCCGAGCGGATGAGGGATCCGATCCCGAGGCGCTCGCCCTCGGCGTCGAGGACCGGACCGCGATCGTCGAAGCGATCGGAACGCTTCCCGCTGACCAACGCGATGTCGTGCTCCTTCGGTTCTATGGCGATCTCTCGCTCGAGGAGATCTCCCGAGTCACGAGCCGCCCCCTCGGCACCGTGAAGTCACGGCTGGCCCGCGGCACGGCCCGACTGCGTGACCGACTCGAAGCGAGATCCGTCTCGTGACGCGAGGGCCTGGACGCGATCGCGACGTCGCTCGGCATGCCGACGACGGCTTCACGGATGACGTCATGCAGGCGATCGCGCGCGCGGCGCGGCCCTCGCCGACCCGGACGTTCCGTGAAGCGATGCGCGTTCGATCGGTGAGGATCGCCACCAGCGCGCTCCTCGTCGCCTGGCACCTCGGGACGGTTCGGACGTCGCCGATCTCACTGGGTGTGCGAGCCAGGTCGTTCGCACTCGTCGTCGCTGTGGCCATGGTCTTCGGGACCGGCACACTCGCCGCAGCGGCCGCCGTGAGCATGGTCGTCGCGACCCAGCCAGAGCAGCCGCGGGCGATCGATCGGACCCCGGTCGCCCTTCCTGTCGCGCCGTCCGTCGGGCCTGCGACCCATCCGAGTGCGCCCGCGCCCGGTCACTCGGAGGCTGTTCCGGCGGTCGTCAAGGCGACGGATGCCGTCGCCGGGGAAAGGGTCATCGCGCCCGCGGCACACCCCGCGCATCCGGCCGCGAAGCCCGCGAAACGGCACGATGGCACGACGGACGGCGATGACGACAAGGGATCGGACGACGTCGACACATCGGAAGGCGGCGCCCAACCCGACGGCGACCATGACGATGGCGGCACCGTCGATGGCGGCGGCGCATCGGAGACCGCGGAACCGAGCGACCACCGCGGCAGTGACGACGGCGTCGACGGCGGCACCGATGCTGGGGAGCACGGCGACGACGGGAGCGATTCGGGCGGGTAGTGCGGGCGACTCGATCGCGCGGATCGCCACGAAGGGCATGAGGGCCGCGTACCATCCTCGACATGTCGGCTTCGATCGAGCGCGTCCTCGTGGCGGGCGCCGGGCTGATGGGGCACGGCATCGCCCAGGTCCATGCCGCCATCGGGCGGGACGTCGTGCTGTACGAGCCGGATCTCGCTCGCGCGGTGGCGGGTCGCGACCGCATCGCCGCCAACCTGGACCGCTCGGTCGCGAAAGGCCGCCTCACCGAACCCGAGCGGGACGCGACGCTTGCGCGCATCGAACCCTCGGCCGATCTCAGCGCGGCGGCGCGTGTCGACATCGTCATCGAGGCCGTCTTCGAGGACGTCGCCGTCAAGTCAGCGCTGTGGCGGGAGCTCGATTCGATCGCGCCGCCGACCGCGATCTTTGCGTCGAACACGTCGTCGATCGCGATCCATCGTCTTGCTGAAGCCGTGGCGCGCGAGCGACGCGAGCGGTTCGCGGGGATGCACTTCTTCAGCCCGGTGCCGGTCATGCCGCTGGTCGAGCTGATCCGGGGCCGCGATACGTCCGAGGAGACGATCGCGTCCATCCGGGTGCTCGCGGCCGATCTCGGCAAGCAGGTGATCGTCTCCGCTGATCGCCCCGGGTTCATCGTCAACCGGATCCTGATGCCGCTCCTCGGCGAGGCGATGCGCACGCTCGAGGAGGGGACCGGGACCGCCGAGGACATCGACGCCGGCGCGCGCGTCGGGTTGAACCATCCGATGGGGCCGCTCGAGCTTGCCGACTTCATCGGACTCGACGTCGTTCTCGGCATCATGCGGGTCCTCGACGACGGGCTCGCCGACGACCACTTTCGGCCGCCGAACGTCCTGACCGAGCTCGTCAACGCCGGCCACCTGGGCCAGAAGACGGGCCGAGGCTTCCACACGTATCCGCGGGCGGACGGCCCGACGACCGGTCGATGACGGGCGCGCTGACCGAGGAGGAACGTCTCCTCCAGGCCACCGCCCGAGAGTTCGCCACACGCGAGGTCGCACCCACCGCGATCGAACGCGACGAGGAAGAGCGGTACGACCGGGCGCTCTTCACGCGGATGGGTCAGCTCGGGCTCACCGCGGCGCCACTCGCCGAGGTCGTCGGGGGAGCCGGGTTCTCGTATCTGGGCTGGTCGCTGGTCATGGAGGAGCTCGGCGCGGCCGACATGGCCACGGCTGTCTCGCTGTCGGTCCACATCCTGTCGCAGTACCCGGTCGTCACCTGGGGGACGTCCGAGCAGCACGCGCGTTGGCTTCCGTCGATGCTCGCGGGCGAGGCGCTCGGGGCCTTCGCGCTCACCGAGCCGCATGCCGGCAGCGATGCCGCGGCGATCCGGACCCGCGCGGAACGGGTCGGACCGGCCGATTCCCCGACCGCGTACCGCCTCACCGGTACGAAGAGCTGGATCTCGAACGCCCCCGAGGCCGACCGGTACCTCGTTTTCGCGACGCTGGACCCGACCGTCGGCGCCAAGGCGATCACGGCGTTCCTCGTCGAGAAGGGAACGGCAGGCTTCGCGTTCGGGGCGCATGAGCGGAAGATGGGGATCCGCGCCACCCCGGCGTGCGAGTTGCTCTTCGAGAGCTGCGAAATTCCCCTTGCGAACCGGCTCGGCGGCGAAGGGGAGGGCTACAAGATCGCCCTGTCGGCGCTCGGCGAAGGCCGCATCTCGATCGCTGCGGCGTGCGTCGGGATCGCCCGGGCCGGGCTCGAGGCCGCCGCGCGGTACCTCGAGCAGCGACGCGCGTTCGGAGCGCCGCTCGTCGAGCAACAGGGGATCCGGTTCATGCTCGCCGAGATGGCTCGCGAGGTGGCCGCCGCCCGAGCCGTCACGCGTGAGGCCGCCCGCGCGAAGGATCGTGGCGAACCACTGGCGGAGGTGTCATCGATCGCGAAATGGACGGCGTCCGACGCCGCCATGCGCGTCGCGACGGACGCGGTCCAGCTCTTCGGTTCGAGTGGCTACTCGCGCGAGACCGGCATAGAACGTCTCATGCGCGACGCCAAGGGCGCCCAGATCTACGAGGGCACCAACCAGATCCACCGTCTGATCGTGGCCGACGAGCTGCTCAAGGGGCTCGGTCCCGGATAAGGCGTCTATCCACAAGATCAGGCCGCCTCGAGAGGCCGGTGTAGATTCGACGCATGACCCAACCCACGACCGACCGGAACGGTCATGTCTACATCGTGAGCGCGGCGCGCACGCCGATCGGGAAGTTCGGCGGTTCGCTTGCCACCACCCCCGCCACGGAGCTTGGCGGCGTCGCGATCCGAGCCGCCGTGGAACGTGCGGGCCTCGAACCGGCGACTGCGCAGGTCGATGAAGTCCTGATGGGCCAGGTCCTCCAGGCCGGGGTCGGCCAGGCGCCTGCACGGCAGGCAGCTCTCAAGGCCGGTCTCCCGAACGGCACATCCGCGACGACGATCAACCGCGTCTGCGGCTCGGGTCTGAAGTCGATCATGTTGGCAGCGGCTGAGATCCGCGCCGGCGACGCCGAACTGGTCATCGCGGGCGGGATGGAATCGATGAACCAGGCTCCCTACCTCATCCCGGGCGCCCGCTTCGGCCTTCGCCTCGGCAACGGGGAGCTGATCGACGCGACCGTCCACGACGGCCTGTGGTGCTCGGTCGAGGACTGCCACATGGGCACCCATGCCGAACGCGTCGCGATCTCGGACGAGGTCAGCCGGGAAGACCAGGATGCGTTCGCGTTAGCCAGCCACCAGAAGGCGATCGCCGCCAGCGATGCGGGCCGGTTCGACGCCGAGATGGTGCCGGTCACGGTGCGTGACGCGAAAGGCAAGGAAACGGTCGTCGCGGTCGATGAAGGCCCACGGCGCGACTCGACGATCGAGGCGCTCGCGCGCCTGAAGCCTGCATTCGCGCTGCCGGACGGCGAGGACAGGGGAGCGGCGACCGTCGGCACGGTCACAGCCGGCAACGCGCCCGGCATCACCGACGGCGCTGCCGCGACCGTCGTCGCGAGCGAGCGCGCCGTCGAACGGCTCGGGCTCTCGCCGCTTGCCCGGATCGTGGGCTACGCGCAGGCCGAGGTCGAACCGAAGTGGCTGTTCCTCGCGCCGATCGAAGGCGTTCGACGCCTGCTCGACCGGATCGAGATGCCGATCGAGGCGTTCGACCTCATCGAGATCAACGAGGCCTTCGCCGCGCAGACGCTTGCCGACGGTCGCGCCCTCGGCTTCGACTGGTCGAAGGTCAATGTCAACGGCGGGGCGATCGCCCTCGGCCATCCGATCGGTGCGAGCGGCGCACGGATCGTCGCGACACTGACGCACGAGCTGGTCCGCCGTCAGGGCCGATTCGGACTTGCGACGCTGTGTCTCGGCGGCGGCGGCTCGGTCGCGATGGCCATCGAACGGGTCTGACCGGAGTCGTACACTCGGCGACATGATCGAGACCACCGTCCAGACCCCGACGTTCCGTCACTTCATCGCCGGGGAATGGGTCGATTCGACCTCCGGCGAGACGTTCGTGAGCCGCAACCCGGCCGATACCCGCGACGTCGTCGGCCGGTTCCAGCAAGGGACGAAGGCCGATGTGGCGATGGCCATCAAGGCCGCCGAGACCGCAGGCCCGATGTGGCGCCGCACGCCCGCTCCGAAGCGTGGCGAGATCCTCTACGCCTTCGGGGCACTGATGGCGCAGCACAAGGAACGTCTTGCCCAGGCGATGACCCGCGAGATGGGCAAGGTCATCGCGGAGGCGCGCGGCGACGTCCAGGAGGGCATCGACATCGCCTACCTGATGGCCGGCGAAGGCCGCCGGATGCAGGGCGACACGGTCCCATCCGAGCTGCCCGACAAGTGGGCGATGTCGATCCGCCAGCCGCTCGGCGTGGCCGGGATCATCACGCCGTGGAACTTCCCGATGGCCATCCCGTGCTGGAAGACGATGCCGGCGCTCGTCACCGGCAACACCGTCGTCTTCAAGCCCTCATCCGACACACCCCACTGCGCGACGCTGCTCGTCGAACTCATGGCGGAGGCGGGTTTCCCGCCCGGCGTCGTCAACCTCGTGACGGGGTCCGGCGGCGAGGTCGGTGACGCGATCGTCGACAGCCCTGACGTGTCGGTCATCTCCTTCACCGGTTCGTCGGTCACGGGCAAGCACATCGCGACGCGAGCCGGCCGCCGCCTCAAGCGCGTCTCGCTCGAGCTCGGCGGCAAGAACGGCGTCGTCGTCCTCGCCGACGCGGACCTCGACCTCGCCACGGACGGGATCCTCTGGTCCGCGTTCGGCACGACGGGCCAGCGGTGCACCGCGGCGTCGCGCGTCATCGTCGAGCGTTCCGTGGTCGAACCCCTGCTCGAGCGCCTCGAGGCCCGGGCACGGAACCTCCGCCTCGGCTCGGGGCTCGACCCGTCCGTGGACGTCGGTCCCCTCATCAACGCCGGCGCCGCCGACAAGGTCGCGTCCTATGTCGACGTCGGACGCAGCGAGGGCGAGCTCGTCCTGGGCGGCGACCGTGCCACCGAGGACGACCTCGCGAACGGCCACTTCTTCGAGCCGACGATCTTCGCCGGCGTCGGGGCGATGGACCGCATCGGCCAGGAGGAGATCTTCGGGCCCGTCTTGTCGGTCATCCCGGTCGAGGACTACGCCGCCGCCATGCTGGCCCTCAACCAGACGCGCTATGGCCTGTCGTCGAGCATCTTCACCCGCGACGTGAACACGGCCTTCCGCGCGATGCGCGACTTCGAGACCGGCATCGTCTACATCAACGCCGGGACGACGGGCGCCGAGGTCCACCTCCCGTTCGGCGGCTGGAAGGAGACCGGCAACGGCCACCGCGAGGCCGGCCATGTCGCGCTGGACACGTACACCGAATGGAAGTCGATCTACGTCGACTTCTCGGGCCGTCTCCAGCGCGCGCAGATCGACAACCAGCCGAGCTGACGCCGCGCGCAGGGGCTCGGGCAGTGGCGACCTTCGACGACGTCCGCGCCATCGCTCTCGGCCTTCCTCTGGTCGAGGAGATCGTCACCTGGGACGTCGACATCACGTTCCGGGTGCGGAAGAAGATCTTCGCCATCGGAGGCGAGGGGAGCGACCGGGTGTCGATCAAGGCGTCGCCCGGCAGCCAGGCGGACCTGATCGACCTCGATCCTCAGACGTTCAGCCCCGCGCCCTACGTCGGGCGCTACGGCTGGGTCACCGCGGATCTGTCGCGGATCGACCCCGAGATGCTCCGGTCGCTCCTTGTCGAGGCGTGGCGGCTGACGGCGCCGAAGAGGCTGGCTGCGGCGAGTCCGCTCGTCGATCGTTAGGCCCGTCGCCAGCCTCGCCGCGCGCAGCTTCCCCTGCCTTTCGGTCGTGGTCGGTCGCGCCGTGGACGAGCCGGGTCAGGCCGACCGCCAGGCAGCCGCCGATGAGCGGGCCCACGATGTAGATCCAGACATCTCCGAACGAGCCCGCGACGAGGGCCGGAGCGAACGACCGTGCCGGGTTCATCGATGCGCCTTCGATGGGCAGCGCGATCAGGCCACACAGCGCGATCGTGCCGCCGACCGCGAGAGCGGCATCGGGCCCGACGATGCGCGCCCTGTCGGCTGTCCCGAGGATGACCACCACGAGGAACCAGGTCAGCACGGCTTCGAGCGCGACAGCG
>JBJMNA010000312.1:0-10784 GCA_045804485.1 Chloroflexota bacterium | reverse complement strand
TGATGGCCGGATCGATCGGCAATGTCGGCAGGTAGCTCTTCGCGGCGCCATCGAGCGACAGCGCGCCGTCCGCCACGAGGGCGAGGGTGAGGGCCGCCGTGAACGTCTTCGAGACGCTCGCCACCGGGAACGAGGTGTCCGGCGTCACCAGCCGATGGGTCGCGACATCGGCGTCGCCGGCGGTGCCGCGCCAGATCGAGCCGTCCGCGAAGACGATCGCGGCCGACATCCCGGGGATCCCGAACTTGGCGCGCAGCCGCTCGAGACGCGCATCGAGCGCCTCGCGCAACAGGCGCGTCGCGCTCGGGCTCCCGACGCGGCGCGGCGGGAGGGTTCCCGGCAGGAGGGTCCCCGGTGGGACGGGGTGCCCGACCGGAGCGACGCTCGGCGATGGCGACGCCACGGACCGCGCGGATGGGGTCGCGCCCGACGTGGGGACCGGTGACGCCGCCAGCGATGCGACGGGCGTGGCGGACGGCGCGGGCGTCGACCTGATCGCGGTCGGTGCCGAAGACGGATCGAAGCGTGGCGACATCAACCAGCCACCGACCGCGACGCTCAGCACCACCAGCGCGACCAGGACCCGCCGGGCGGCGTGATTCATGAGGGTCGACCAGACGGCATGTCGCCCGCACCATAGCGCGACCCGGTCACCTGTACCATCGAGCCGTGACCCAGACGACCGATGCCGCGTCGCTGCTCCGCTCGGTCGGCCTGATGGCCGACGGCCCCGTCGTCTGGGGCCGGGCCGTCCCGGCGTCAGGCGCAGGGGTCTTCGTCATCGAGCTCCCCGCTCCCCTGTCGACGGCGCCGATCGAGCTGACCCGGATCGGGAAGTGGATCGAGCGCGTCGAGACGCTGCGCCTCGACGGCGAGCGACCGACGTCGCGCGCTCTCGCGGCGAGGCTCGCGGCGTTCTGGCTGCCATCGCAAACGACGCTGTTCATCGGAGCCTCCGAGACATCGGTGGCGCGGCGGGTCGCGGCGATCGGGCGGACGGAGCTCGGCGATCGGCGGCCGAATCCGAGCGGCCACTGGCTTCGGACGCTTCGGTCTCTCGATGGTGTCCGCGTCTGGTGGGCCGCGACGACCGCGACCGAGGAATACGAGGACGCGCTCTTCACCGCGTTCGCGGAGGGCCTCGCGCCCGCTGAGGTCGCTGCCCTGCCCGACCGGGACGTCGTGCTCCCGTGGGCGAACCTCCGCCGCTCGACGGGCGAGAGGAAGGCGACAGGCGTGACGGGCTCGCTCCTGGCCGACACCGCCGAACCGCCACCCCCGCCGACCTTCGTCGTCCAGGTCCCCGATGGCGATGCCGAGGGAGCCCGCGGCGAGCCACCGGAAGCGAAGAAGAGGCCAGCGCCGAGGCCGGCGCGGCCATCGACGCCGCGTCCGGCGGCGGCTCCTGCTGCGACGGCCAGCGAGGTGGCGGCCGTCGTCCCGGCCGAGGCGCTCACGGCCGAGGGCGAGGCGCGACTCCGCGCCGAGCTCGACGAGCTGACGCTGGTGAAGCGCCCGCAGATCATCTCCCGGATCCGGACCGCCAAGGAGCACGGCGACCTCAAGGAGAATGCCGAATACCACGCCGCGCGGGAGGAACAGTCGTTCCTCGAGGGCCGCGTCCAGGCCATCGAGGCGCGCCTTCGCTCGGCCGTGATCGTCGCCGCGCCGGCCGCAGGCTCGCGCGTCGGGCTCGGGTCCGTCGTCACCGTCGACGACGAGGGCGAGTCGGTCACCTACACCATCGTCGGCGCGGACGACTCGGACCCCGCGCACGGCCGGATCTCGTCCTCATCGCCGGTCGGGCGGGCGCTCGTCGGTCGGAATGAAGGCGACGACGTCGACGTCGCGACACCGGCCGGGATCAGGCGCTATCGGATCCTCGCGATCGCATAGGCGCCGCCCCGCGCCGCGCCCGCTATTTCTGCGGCTCGACCAGCTTGTGTTCGACTGCGTAGAGCGCCGCCTGGGTCCGCGAGGCAAGACCGAGCTTGCCGAGGATGTTCGACACGTAGGTTCGCGCCGTCCGTTCGGTGATGAACAGCGCGCTGCCGATCTCCTTGTTGCTCATCCCCTGCCCGAGGAGGCTGAGGACGTCCTTCTCGCGATCGGTCAGCGGCTCGACGAGCGAATCGGCCGACGTCGTCTTGTTGCGCATCCGCTGGGCGAGAAGCCGGGCCACGGCCGGGTCGAGGTGGACCTCCCCGTTGTAGGCGGCTCGGACCGCCGCGGCGACCTCTTCGGCCTCCGCGTCCTTCAGCACGTAGCCCGACGCGCCGGCCTCGAGCGCCGCGGTGACCTGCTCTTCCTCGATGAACGAGGTCATCGTCACGATCTCCGTGACCGGTCGCTCGGCCTTGATCCGGCCGATCGCCGTCACGCCGTCCATGTTCGGCATCAGCAGGTCCATCAGCACGACGTCGGGCTCGAGGCGGCGGGCCATCGCGACACCTTCCGAGCCGTCCGCCGCCTCCCCGACGACCTCGATGTCGTCCTGGAGCTCGAAGAACATGCGCAGTCCCATCCGGACCACGGAGTGGTCATCGACGATCAGGACGCGGATCCGGGTCGGTTCGGTCACTGTGGCTCCCGGCGCGGCGGCGCCATGGCGGGGATGCGGTGGGGAGGTCGCGGTCGAGTCTAGCAAACGGCCGTCCGGCGGACGCTCCCGGGCTCAGCCAGCGACGGGGACGGCACCGACGACGGCGGCGACGAGATCGCTCGGCCGGAATGTCTTTCGGACGAACCCGTCGGCGACCGCGGCGAGGTCATGCTGGTCGTCGGGTCCGCCGCCCGTGAGGACGACCACACCGATTCGCGCCGCCGTCGCGCGGACCTGCGCGATGAACGAGCGACCGCCATCGACATCGGGAAGACGCGGGTCGAGGACGACGACGTCCGGGCTCGTCTCGCGGATGACCTTGAGGGCGGTCTCGGTCTCGCCGGCCGACCCGACGACGACGATGCGATCCCCGATGCAGAGCAGACCGCACAGGCTCTCCCGGACCCGGTCGTCGGGGTCCACGAGGACCACCCGAACGGGCGCGGACCTGCCTGGGTCGCTGTGCATCGTGCCATCGTGCGACGTCGCGGTGGTCGCGCGGAACCGACCATCGCCCATATCCGCCATCGGCCGAACGACGATGCTCCCTACGTCATCCGTCGCGAATCGACGCCGCCTCTGGATGCGCGAGTCCGGTGCCGCCGGCGGCGAGGACCGCGTTCGGGACGACGACCTCGATGTCCGTCCCACCTCCCGGCTCGCTTCGGACGACGATGCGCGCGCCGATCTTGTCGGCTCGGGCGCGCATCCCGGCAATGCCCAGGTGACCGTCGGGGACCTTCGTCGGGTCGAAACCCTTGCCATCGTCGCTGATCCGGAGCCGGACGCCGCTGGCGATGCGCCCGAGCTCGAGCCTCACCTGGCGGGCCGACGCGTGCTTGACGACGTTGTGGAGCGCCTCCTGCGAGATCCGATAGAGGACCTCCTCGATCGGCAGCGGCAGCCGCTCCTCGAGCGTGCTCTCGACGACGATCGGCAGCCCGATCCGGCCCTGGAGCGCGGCCGTGTGGGTCCTGAGTGCGCGGACGAGCCCGTCCTGCTCGAGGTTGCCCGGACGGAGCTCGAAGATCAGCGCACGCATCTCAGCGAGCGCCTCTCGCTGGAGGTCGCGCAACTGCGACAGCTGGGTCCGCGCGGCGTCCACGTCTCGGTCGAGCAGCATCTCGACGGAGCGCGACACCAGGGTCATCGAGAACAGCGCCTGGGTGACCGAATCGTGGAGCTCGCGAGCGAGGTGCGCGCGCTCCTCGCCCGCTGCGAGCTCGCCGGCCTGTCGCCGGAGGTCGCGCTCGAGGCGGTCGCGTTCGCTCACGTCACGGGCGGCGCCGTGTGCCCCGACGAAGACCCCATCGGCCGTCATCCCCGTCCCATTGATCTCGACGAGCACGTCGTGCCCGTCGGCATGGCGGAACGGCAGCCGCATCCGGTGGACCGCGGCCGGATGTCGCGCGAGCCAGCGGAACCGGGTCGTGGCGTCGCGCCGGGCAGCCGGAGCGAAGATGTCGACGTACGGTCGGCCCATGAGCTCGGTGGGCTCGATCCCGAGCATCGTCCGCGCCGCGTCGCTGATGAAGGTCAGCGTGCCCTTGGCGTCGGTCAGCCAGACGAGGTCGGGCGAGGAGGCGACGAGATAGCGGTAGCGCTCCTCCGACTCGCGCAGCTCGCGCTCGAGCCTGTCCCGCTCGCTGATGTCGCGGGTGGAGCCATGGATGCCCGCGAATCGGCCGTGCTCGTCGACCATGCCGATGGCGCTGACCTCGACCGGGGTCAGCCTCCCGTCGGGGCCCTTCAGCTTCAGGATCGTCACCTGCTCGGTCGCCGGCTCCGCGACGAGCCTCGCCCATGCACCGAGCGCCGCCTCGAAGCTGCCCTCGTCGACGACGCGCGAGAAATGGCCGTCGATGACCTCGTCGGGCTTCCAGCCCGAGACCCGCTCCATCGCCTCCGACATGAACGTGAAGTTGCCCTCGGCATCGGTCGAGAAGACGACGTCGGGCGCGTTCTCCACGAGGAACCGGTAGCGTTCCTGCGATTCGCGCAGCTCGCGTTCGAGCCGTGACTGCTGAGTGATGTCGCGGACCGTGCCCTGGACGCCGGCGAACGTGCCGTCCTCCCAGATCGAGACGGCCGTGATCTCGCCCGGGAACGTCGTCCCGTCGCGGTGCCGCAGCATGTAGCGGAAACGGCGGATGACGTCGTGCTCCGTGCGCTGCTCCTCGAAGTTGGACAGCGCTTCCGCGAGCGATTCCTCGGCCGTCAGGTCCGCGAACGTCAGGTTGGCGACCTCGGCCGGCGTCCACCCGAAGAGCGCCTCTGCGCCTTCGGCCATGAACACGAACCGGCCCTCCGGATCGCAGCGATAGATGACGTCCGGCGTCGTCTGGACGAGGTTCCGGAAGCGCGACTCCGACTGGCGCAGCCGCGTGAGGAGCGTCGAGTTCGTGATCGCGATCGCGGCCTGGTCGGCGAGCCCCTGGAGGAGGTCGAGCTGCTCGTCGTCGAAGTCGCGGGGCGTCCGCGATGAGATCGCCAGGGTCCCGATGACCTCGCCGCCCGGCGCGCGGAGAGGAGCCGACGCCATCCCGCACAGTCCGAGACCCATCGCCACGTCGTCGTCGTTGCCCTCGTGCGGGATGCGCGCATCGGCTGAGTAGTCGCCCGTCCAGATCGGCCTTCCGAGCTCGGCCGCAAGACCGTTGATGCCGCCGCCGATCGGGAAGCGCATGTCGCGCAGCCTGGTCTCCGTCGCCGCGTCGATCGCGCCACTCACCACGACCGGCACGAGGTAGGTGCCGTCGTCCGACATGCGCGTGAGGTGCGCGCCATCCGTCGCGAGCAGCCGACGCGCTTCCTCGACCACCCGGTCCAGGATGACCTCGGGCTCGCGCAGTGCCGCGATGCCGGCGGTGATCTCGCGCAGGGCGCGCTCGGTCTCGGCCCGCTTTGCGACCGCGGCCTGCGACCGCTCGAGCTCGCGGATGAGGTGGGCGTTGGTGAGCGCGATGGCCGCCTGGTCGGCGAGCCCGCCGAGCACGGCCGCGTCCATCTCGTCGAAGGCGTGCCGGTCGCGCCGATAGACCTCGATCGCACCGAGCGGTCCTTCGTCGCCGATGATCGGCGCGACGATGAGGTCGCCGATGCCCGTCGATCGGGCGAGCTCGTCGGTCGTCGACATGTGCGTGAACTCGCCGGCAAGGTAGTCGCCGGCGGCGATGACCCGTCGCTCGGCCATCGCCCGGCCCGACAGGCCCTCGCCCATCCGGAGCCTGGTGGTCTGGACCGACGCTCGCTGGTCCTCGGTCAAGCCGGCGTCGTAGGCCGAGACAAGGACGCCTGCATCGGAGTCGTATTCGTCGATGACGGCGCCGTCGGCGCGAAGCAGCCGGAAGGCCTCGTCCACGATCCGCTGGAGAAGATCGCCCGGTTCCCGGATGGCCGTGATCCGTGCCGCGATCTCGCGGAGTGCCTGCTCGGCCTCGGCCCGCCGCTCGATGACCGCGCGCGATCGCGCTAGCTCGTCGATCAGGCGGGCGTTCCGGATCGCGATCGAGGCCTGCGTCGCGAGCGCGGTGAGGATCTCGCCGTCGGCGTCGTCATAGGCGCCGACCTGGCGCGACACGACGGACAGTGTCCCGAGGGGCGTCCCCTCGCCGGAGACCGGAGCCGCGTCGCCCGCCAGCGGGACGGCGATGACGGAGCGGATGCCCGTGTCGCTGACGAACGTGTGCGCGGCATCGTCATGGGCGAACCGCTCGTCCGCGAGGTAATCGTCGGTGCGGACCGCGCGGTGCTCGACGAAGGCAGTCCCTGCGACGGCCTGGCCGGGCTTCAGGCCACCCTCGACCGCCCAGTCGGGGAGGTTCGACATCGCGTCGCCGGCCGCGTACGACCAGCGCAGCGCGTCGATCTCCGGGTCGTAGATGTCGATCCGCGCGCCGTCCGACTGCAGCAGCCGGGTCGTCTCGTCGACGATCTGCTGGAGGACGACATCAGGTTCCAGGATGGCCGATACGCGCGCGGCGATCTCGCGGAGCGTCCGTTCCGAGTCGGCTCGCCGGGCGATCTCCGCGCGCGACCGCTCGAGCTCCTCGATCAGGCGGGCGTTTGCGATCGCGACGGCCGCCTGGTCCGCGAGCGCGCCGAGGAGGGCGGCGTCCTCCGCATCGAACGCATCGCCCCGGTCGCCGTAGACCGTGATCGCGCCGACGACGACGTCGCGGTGGATGAGTGGCGCGGCGATGACCGACTTGATGCCGCTCGCGCGCACGAACGCATCGCGCTCTTCGGTGTGGGAGAAGCGGTCGTCGTCGAGATAGGCGCCCGTCCATTCGACCTGGCGCGTCTCCATCGACCGGCCGGACACGCCTGCGCCGGGCGTGAGCGACGCGTGGCTGAGGAGGTCGAGATGCGCGGCTGGACTATCGATCGCGTCACGGTTGGTCCAGATGTCGGCCATCTCGGATGACCCGACGAGGTCGATCATCGCGCCCGCGGCGCCCAACAGCCGGACCGATGCGTCGATGACCGCCTGCAGGATCTCCTCCTGGTCGTGCGTGGCGCTCACCCGGCCGGCGATCTCGCGGAGCGTCCGCTCAGCGTCGGCGGTTCGCGCGAGCTCCTCGCGGGACCGGTCGAGCTCTTCGATGAGGCGCGCGTTGGTGATGGCGATCGCGGCCTGGCTCGCGAGCGCACCGACGAGGTTCGCGTCGGTGTCGCTGAACGCGCCGGGCGACTTCGAGTAGACCTCGATGACGCCGAGCGGACCCTTGTCGCCGGTGATCGGCGCCGCGATCATCGATCGGAACCCGGTCCGCGCGTAGAACTCGCTCGACTCGGGCGATGGCGGGAACTGCTCCGAGAGGTCGCCGTCGGCGACGATGACGCGGCCTTCGGCGACGGCGATCCCGGTCGCTCCGACACCGACCGAGATCCACAACTGGGCCCGCTCGTCAGCGCTGAACACGTCGGCGAGACCGTCGTCGTATGCCCAGTGGAGGTTGCCGGTGGTCGGGTCGAGGAGATCGAGGATGACCCCGTCGGCGCCGACGAGCCGGCCGGCCTGCGTCACCACGTCACCGAGGATGTCGCCGGGCTCGCGCAGCACGGTGATCCGGGCCGCGATCTCGCGAAGCGCCTGCTCGGCAGCCGCCCGTCGCGCGAGCGCGCGCTCGGACTGGCCGAGGGCCTCGATCAGCCGCGTGGTCCGGATCGTGATGACCGCCTGGTCGGCGATCGTCTGAAGACGGCCGGCGTCGTCCTCGGTCCAGGCGCCGGGCCGGCTGGCCGCGACGAGGAGCGCGCCGAACGGCCCGGTCTCGTCGCTGAGCGGCACGGCCATGACCGACCGGATGCCCGCGGCGCTGATGTAGTCGTCGACCGCGCGGAGGTGCGGGAACCTGGGGTCGGACACGTAATCGCCGGTCCAGAACGGCTTGCCGGCGACGACGGCCTGTCCCGCGACACCCTGGTCGAGCTGCTCCTCTTCGCCCGTGTCGGGCGCGAAGTTCTCCTTGGACTCGAGTGTCCCGGCGGCATACGCAGCACGAAGCTGGCCGATGGCCGGGTCGACGAGGTCGATCCGGGAACCTTCGGCAGCCATCAGTCGGGCGGCCTCCTCGACCGTCAGCTGGAGGACCGCCGGCAGGTCCGTCGCCGCGCTGATTCGGGCGGAGATCTCGCGCAGCGTCCGCTCGATGTCGGCGCGAGCGACGACCTCGCCGCGCGATGCGTCGAGCGCCTCGATGAGCCGCGCATTCGCCATCGCCGCCGCGGCATGGTCGGCGAGTGCCCTGACCAGCCGGATGTCGGATTCGCTGAACGCGTCAAGGCGCGAGGAGAAGGTGCCGAGTGCGCCGAAGACCTCATCGCCCGCGACGAGCGGCGCGACGACCATCGACCGGATCCCCGAGTCCGTGACGACCTTGTCGGTGTCCTCGGCGTGCGGGAACGCCTCGTCCGTCAGGTAGTCGCGGGTGAGGACGACCGATCGTCGCTCGACGGCGAGCCCGAACATCCCGGTCCCGACGGGAAGGTCGATCGAGCGGACGAGCTCGCGGCTGCGCGTGCTCCGGATCCCCGCGTCGTGCGCGAAACGGAGATGTCCGGTCGCCGGGTCGACCAGATAGACCATCGCGCCGTCCGCTTCGAGAAGCCGCGCTGCTTCGTCCACGGCGGCGACGAGCAACTCGTGGAGGTCGCCCGCGCCGCCGTCGGGATCGTTCGCCGGGCGGCTGTCCGCGTTCGGCACGCGCGCCTTTTCCGCGCCCGCGCCGGCAGCGCTCTCGTTCGGATCGTGGGTGTCCGGGGTGTCGTCCGGGGCCGCGGCACGTCTGGCGCGCCCGGCGCGTGTCGGAGTCGTCACCGCCCGAGCATACGACGCATCCCGCGAGGGTGGCATCGCCGTTCGCCGAGCCGGGCTACGTCATCCGGCCGAGGCGCACATCGACTCAGGGCGACCCGGCGTTGCGACGAGCGACCCCGAGACGAGCGGGCGATTGCCCACCGTGCCCCGCCCCGGCCTCGACCGACGATACGACCCGACGCCGGCGAACCGTCCGGCCTGACAGTCCAGAGAGGTCCCCACCGATGTTCGCTCCCCGCACCCGGCTCCGCACCAGCGACGTGGTCGTTCGCGCCGCGATCGTCGCACTCGTCCTCGGCACCGCCTATATCCACTCGACGCTCGGCGGTCTGCTGTTCACCCTCAACTCCATCGGGTATGTCGTGGCCGCCGTCGCCATCGTCATCCCGCTCGCGCTGGCCGTCCGGTTCCGCTGGATCGTCCGCGTCGGCCTGATGGGCTATGCCGCCACTGCCATCCTTGGCTGGGCGATCATGGGCCCGTACTACTCGACCGCGTACGTCGCGAAGGGCATCGAGGTCGCGCTGATCGTCGTCCTCGCCATCGACTTCGCCCGCCACGACGGCAGCCCGATCTCCGTCGTCCGCCGCGAGTTCGCGAACTTCACCGGCCTCGTCGCTCGCCGCGGCACGGTCGCCGCCGGCGCCTGACGCCGACGAGCCACACACCACCAGTCATACCAGGAGTCTCGACATGAAGCGCCTGACCCTCACCCTCGGCCCGCTCGCGCTGGCCGCCGTGCTGGCCGCCTGCTCGGGCGCGTCGGCAGCTGCCACGGGCACGCCGGCCGCACCGGCCCCGGCAGGGGTTCCGATCCCTGCCGGTGGGACCGCCACCGTCGTCGCCCAGGACATCGCGTTCACGACCCCGACGGTCGCCGTGACCGCCGGCAGCCCGTTCACGATCGCCTTCGACAACAGGGACGGCGCGCCGCACAACATCGACATCACCGACGCGAACGGCGCACACGTCTTCAAGGGCGACATCGTCTCGAAGACCCAGGTGGATTACTCCATCCCCGCCCTTGCCGCGGGCACGTACACCTTCACCTGTGACGTCCACCCCGACATGAAGGGCACGATCACGGTCAAGTGATCGGCCCCCATCGCGACCGAGACCCCCGGCACGAGCCGGGGGTCTCTTCGTGTGCTCGTCGTTCAGTCGTCGTCGGCGTCGATCGGTTCGAACAAGCCGGGAGTCCCGCCGGCGTGCCAGAAGACGGCCCGGCGGCCGTCGAGCGTGCCTGACCGCGCCAGCGCGACCAGCCCGGCGAGCGCCTTCGCGGTGTAGATCGGGTCGACGAGGATCCCCTCCGTCCGCGCGAGGAGCCGGGTCGCTTCGTCCGCCGCCACCGTCCGGAGGCCGTAGCCGTCGCCGAGCTGGGTCGAGTCGATGACGATCTCGGCGTCCGGAACGCGGGCCAGCCCCGGCACACCGGCGAGACCCGCGACGAGGCCGGTCACCGCGGCGTGAAGCTCGTCGGGCGCCACGACCGCGACACCGTGGATGGTCATGGGCGAGCCGCCGGTCCGCGCGCCGACGAGGAGGCCCGCCTGTGTCCCACCGGTCGCGGACGGCACGATCACGTCATCGAACGCGAGGTCCTGTGCGCGACCTTGGGCGAGGAGCTCGAGGGCGGCGGTCACCTGCCCGATCGCGCCCGTGACGCTGCCACCGCCCGTCGGGATCACGTGCGGCTTGCGGCCGCCGGCGCGGAGGTCGCCGACGACGTCGTCGAGCAATGCGGATCGCTCGGCACGGTCGGCGGTCGCTGCGTGGTGGACGGTCGCGCCGAGCAGCTCGTCGAGCACGACACCCGGGTTCGGCGGCTCGGTCGGCGGTCCGGACAGGACGAGATGG
>JBJMNA010000311.1:0-2661 GCA_045804485.1 Chloroflexota bacterium | reverse complement strand
CGGTCCGCGCCCGTTCGGTCATCGTGGCGATCCCGCAGAACCGCCCTCGCCGCGCTGCCGGGACAGTGCGGGGGGTCCCCTCGCGCGCAACCGCTATGCTCTCTTCGGGCGGTTAGCTCAGTCGGTCAGAGCGCCTCGCTTACACCGAGGAAGTCACAGGTTCGAACCCTGTACCGCCCACCATGGCCTCGGATAGACTCAGACGAGACGGCCGACTGCCCTCGGCTTTCGCGCGGAGGAACTGAATGAATCCGATCCTGATCGTCATCCTCATCATCGCCGTGGTCCTCGTCGTGGTCCTCATCGGGATCTACAACGGCCTGGTCCAGAAGCGACTGCGGATCGACGAGGCGTTCGCCCAGATCGAAGTCCAGCTGAAGCGACGCCACGACCTCATCCCGAACCTCGTCAACGCCGTGAAGGGCTACATGGGGTTCGAGCAGAAGGTCCTGACCGACGTCACGAACGCCCGAGCTGCAGCGGTCGCGGCCGGGGCGCAGGGCCCGGCCCAGCAGGCCGCCGCCGAGAACGCCCTCACCGGCACGCTTCGTTCGCTCTTTGCCGTCGTCGAGAACTACCCCGAGCTCAAGGCGAACCAGAACGTGCTCGAGCTCCAGGAGCAGCTGACCACGACCGAGAACCAGATCTCGTTCTCGCGCCAGCACTACAACGCCACGGTCCTCGACTACAACACCGGCGTCCAGACGTTCCCGGCCGTGCTGATCGCCGGGATCATGGGCTTCGTGAAGCGCGACTTCTTTGACGCCGAGCCCGAGGCCGAGGCTGTTCCCAACGTCGATCTCAGCCTGAGCTGACCAGGCGCCGCGGGACGGCACCGTGGCCAGATCATCGTTCTACGGCCAGATCTCGTCGAACAAGCGGAACTCGTTCCTGCTTGCGATCGGTGTCATCGCCGTCTTCTCGGTGCTGGGCCTTGCGATCGGCTATGCGATCGTCGGGACACCGGCGGGTGCCGTCGGCGTCATGGGCCTCGCCCTCACGGTCGGGGTGTTGTCGGGCGTCGGGAGCTACTTTTCGGGCGACAAGCTCGTCCTGGCGGCGAGCGGCGCACGCGCGGTCGATGAGGTCAGTGCGCCGCAGCTCCTCAACGTCGTCCAGGAGATGGCGCTCGCGGCCAACGTCCCGATGCCCGCCGTCTACGTGATCGAGGACACCGCGCCGAACGCGTTCGCGACCGGCCGCGACCCGAACCACGCGTCGCTCGCGATCACGACGGGACTCCTCGAGAAGCTCGACCGCGAAGAGCTCCAGGGCGTCATCGGCCACGAGCTCTCCCACGTCCGGAACCTCGACATCCGGTTCTCGCTCATCGTCGGCGTCATGGTCGGGGCGATCGCGATCCTCGCCGACTTCTTCCTGCGGTTCACCTTCTGGGGCGGCGGCCGCCGATCCAGCCGCGACAGCGGCGGCGGTATCGCAGTGGTCATCATGGTCGTCGCGATCGTGCTGGCGCTGCTGGCGCCCGTCATCAGCCGCTTCATCCAGCTCGCCGTGTCCCGTCAGCGCGAATACCTCGCTGACGCGTCGTCGGTCGAGCTCACCCGGAACCCCTACGGTCTCGAGCGGGCGCTGGCCAAGATCGGCGGCGATCAGGAGGTGCTCGAGGTCGCGAATCGCGGGACGCAGCACATGTATTTCACCAACCCGATCAAGAAGTTCGAGGCGCGCTCGTCGGGGCTGATGTCGACCCATCCGCCGATCCTCGACCGGATCAATCGCCTTCGCCAGCTGACCGGCGACGCGCCGCTCGACGCGTCCGACGCGGCGGCGCTGGCCGGGCTGGAATAGGGGAGGGGGCGGGCCCTGTCGTTGCTGGCCCGGCGAGGCTCGTGGTATCGTTCCACCCGCCGACGGGCAGCCGACGGCTGGTTGGCCATCGGGCCGAGATAGCTCAGTTGGTAGAGCACGCGACTGAAAATCGCGGTGTCGCCAGTTCGATCCTGGCTCTCGGCACCACCTATGGGTGGAAGGATCTTTTCGAGCGGAAGTGGCTCAGTTGGTAGAGCGCAACCTTGCCAAGGTTGAGGTCGCGGGTTCGAACCCCGTCTTCCGCTCCAATTCCTTCGTCTCTCGGACCCGCTGCCCCTTCGTCTAGTGGTAGGACAGCGGACTTTGAATCCGTGAACCGAGGTTCGAACCCTCGAGGGGCAGCCAGCATCCTCCGGTCGTAGCCCGTCCGCGGGACAATGCACATGGCGACGTGGTGAAGTGGCTCAACACGGAGGTCTGCAAAACCTCTATTCACCGGTTCGAATCCGGTCGTCGCCTCCACAATCCGAGCACGAATCGACCCGCCGGGTGACCAGCGGGTCTTCGTTTGGTCGGGAGTTTGGTCGGGAGTTGGTGTAAGGGCCCAGATGACACCGCGTTTTATCGAGCGCGGACAGGCTGGCGGCAATCGTCAAGCCGCGCCAGCCTGTGACATGCCCGCCGATCCCGAATGAGTCGGACCGGATGCCCCGTGCGCCAAAGCGAACCGGGAAGCGAGACTCCGGAGCAGTCTCTCGGCATCGTTCGACCCACTACCATCACGGCCATGCGCCGTCTGCTGATCCTCCTGATGGTTTTGCCGGTCGTCGCAGGCTGTTCAATGATGGGCGACGGTGTCGCCCCAAGCCCCAGCCGTACCACCGACCCTCT
>JBJMNA010000310.1:0-3942 GCA_045804485.1 Chloroflexota bacterium | reverse complement strand
GGGTGGTGCGGGTCCCATCGTAGCAATCGGAGCGGTATCCTCGCCCTCAACGGCGCCGCTCGAGCGCCCGCCCCACGCCACCATCCGGAGACCCCACCGATCGTGCCCGCTCCCGCCGTTCCCGCCGGTTCGCGCCCTGGTCGGGGCTCGTCGCGGGGCGCCGCGAGGGGACGAAGCGCGCCGCCGATCCTGGCCCGGCACATCCGCAACGGCATCGAGGAGAGCGTCCACCGCGGCGACATCGTCGAAGTGGACGTTGCGGGCCACGTCATCCGCCAGCTGGGCGACCCGGACCGCGTCGTGACGCTCCGGTCGTCGGTCAAGCCGTTCGCGCTCCTCGCGCTCATCGAGGCCGGTGGGATCAAGGAGTTCGACCTCGAACCTGCCGAGCTCGCCGTCATGGCCAGCTCACATTCGGGCGAGGACCTCCACGTCCGGACGCTCCAGGGGCTCTATCGTCGGTCGGGCGTGAGCCAGGCGCATCTCGCGAATGGCTCGGAAGGCGCTCCACTCGATGCGCTCACTGCCGCACGTCTGGCCCGGGATGGCGAGAAGGCCGGCCCGATCCGGCACATGTGCTCGGGTGCGCACACGGTCTTCCTCCTGCTCTCGCGGCTCAACGGCTGGGATCCGACGAGCTACTGGGAGCCGGCTCACGAGTCGCAGGTCCTGCTCCGCGAGACCGTGGCACGGATGTTCGCGACGACACCCGCGAAGCTCAAGACCGCGATCGACGGATGCGGGATCGAGACGTTCGCCTTCCCGATCCGCGACGTCGCTCGCGCCTACGCGATGCTCGCGGACCCGTCGGCGATCGCGTCGGCTGACTCCCGGACGGAGCTCGCCGGCTCGCTGACGACGGTGCGCGATGCGATGTTGGCCAACCCGGAGCTCGTCGGTGGCCGTCATGACCGGATCGACACGTCGCTGATGAAGGCTGCGCCGGGCCGGCTCGTCGCGAAGGGCGGTGCCGAGGCGCTGCGTGGCGTCGGCATCCTGCCCGGACCGCGGACCGGCACGAGCGTCACGAAGGCGACCGGGGTCGCGGTGACGATCGAGGATGGCGACGGACACGACCGCGGGACGTGGGCAGCGTCGGTCGAGGCGCTCCGCCAGGTCGGCGCGCTCGACACTGGCGCCGTCCGGGAGCTTGGCCGCTACCACCGCCCAGCCGTCTACGACCCGCACGGACGGCTCGGCGCGGAGACGATCGCGGAATTCGAGCTGGCACCCGTCGGCGAGCTCACGGGCTAACCTCCGCCGACCCCCGACCGAGGCTCGACTCCGGCGCGCGTGCGACCATCTGACTGACACGATGACCATCGACGCCGATCCTTATCGCACGCTCGGGCTGTCACGCGGCGCCTCGATCGAGGAGATCAAGCGCGCCTACCGACGGCTGGCCAAGATCCACCACCCAGACGCAGCCGGCGAGAAGAACGTCCCTCGCTTCCTCGCGATCCAGGCCGCCTACGAGCAGCTTGCCGGCGGAGCGGACGGCCATCCCGCGCCGCGACGGCCGGCCGGCCCGAGGAAGGCGTGGGAGGCGGACCCCGGGCGGAGTGACGCGACTCGTCGAGCCTACGGCGGCCGCGCGCGCGGACCTGCGCCGGGGGGATCAGCGGCCGGCGGTTCATCGGGGGCCAGCGGTCCATCGTCGACGGGCGGCGGTCCCGACACGGCGGCCGACGGAGGGCAGACGCGGGGTGCGGGACCCGCTTCGGGATCGGGACCGAAGGCTGGGTCGCGGCCGCGGCCGGCACAGACGCGTTCCGGGCGGCGGGGGATGGGAGGCCCCGCGACCGGCAGACCGGGAGGCACGAACGCCGGAGCCGGCGGTGCCACCACCGGGACGGGGACCGACGCCGGCGCGCCGGAGACGCCACCCCGTTCGTCCGGCCCGCGAAAGCGCAACAAGGCGACGCTCGGATCGACCTCGTACGACGGTGTGGATGGCCCGTTCGAGCCTGACTGGCGGGGCGCGAGCTGGTACGGCACGACGAGCGGCACCTACTGGACGCTGAACCCGAAGGAATACGCGGACCCGCGCAAGCACGGCCCCGAGTACCAGGCACGAGCTCGACGCGCGACCCGGCCACGCGCCGACCAGACCGCGGCGCCCGGTGCTCCTGAGCCGACCGAGCAAGCCGAGCAACCCGAGCCCGCCGACCGGGACGATGCGGCCACGACCGCGGAAGAGCCCTCGCGCCCGACCGCGGGTCCGACCCACTCGACGAGAGCCTGGTGGGAATCCACCGCCGGTGCGACTGGACCCGATCCGGCTGCGTCGGCGTCGACCGCCGCGCCACCGCGCCCGGAACCCGTCAGGCGTGACGAGCCTGTCCCGCCTCCGCCTGACATCGGACGCGCGATGAGCGATATCGGCCGCGCCCTGACCGATCCGACATTCGGCGGACCACGTGGCCGTTTCGCCCGGGCGTTCCTCGGCTGGCTTCCCATCGCGTTCGGCGCCTCATGGGTCATCGGCGAGATCACAGGATGCGGCCGGTTCGCCGCGACCTGCACGGGCGCGGTTGACCCGATCGTCCTCGTCCTCCAGATCGGCGCTCTGCTCGCGCTGATCGCACTGCCGACGGTCGCCTCGATCACGGCGATGGGAGCCATCACGCTGCTGACGGCCGCGGTCGCCACCGCGTTCGTGCTGTCGGCCACGGGTGCCGCAGCCGACGACGACTCTCGTCGCGCAGCGCTCGGTGGTGTCCTCCTCGTCGCGTGGCTGGCGGGCGTCTGCATCGCGGTGATGAAACGTCTCAGCGCGCCGGAGTCGACGACCCGTCCCGTATCCTGAGCCGATGCCTGCCCGCCGCAACGACCAGCGCGATCTGTCCAACGCCGCGCAGGAGTATCTGCTCGCGCTCCGGGTTCTCGTCGGTTCGGACGACCTGGGCCGCGCGACGACCGCCCAGATCGCCAGGCAGCTCGGGGTGACCACGCAGGCCGCAAGCGAGATGTTCCGGCGTCTCGTGGCCGACGGCCTCGTGGCGCATGCGGGAGGTCGAGACCTGCACCTGACGCCGGCCGGCCGGGCCAGCGCGGACGGCATCTTCCGTCGTCACGCGCTGCTCGAGTGGCTGTTGACCTCGGTCATCGGGCTCGGTTGGGCGGAATCCGACGAGGAGGCGATGCGCCTGCAGGGCGCGATCTCGCCGCGGGTCGAGACGAGGCTCGACGAGCTTCTGGGACATCCAGAGACGTGCCCGCACGGCAATCCGATCGACGCCGAAACGGCCCGGCGGCGCCCGGCAGGGACGCGTCTGTCCGAGATGGAGGCGGGCGCGACGGCGACCGTCTACCGGATCACCGAGGAGGCAGAGGAGGATGCCGGACTCCTGTCCTATCTCGAGGCTCGGGCGCTCACGCCGGGCGCCCAGATCAGCATCCTCGCGCGCAGCGAGTCGCTCGATTCACTGACGCTGGACGGCCCGCGCGGGCGCGCGACGCTCGGGCTCCGGCCGGCGTCGCTCGTCCGCGTGCTGCCAGGGGAAGCCGACCCGGCGCTTTTCCACCGCGTCCCGGCGCGCGGATGACTGCACCTCGCGTTCGGATCGCGCCAAGCCCGACCGGCCCTCTCCACATCGGGACCGCGCGGACCGCGCTGTTCAACTACCTGTACGCGCGACACACGGGCGGCACGTTCGTCCTGCGGCTGGAGGACACGGACCAGGCGCGCAGCTCGATCGCCTACGAGAAGGACATCCTCGACGGCCTCCACTGGCTCGGTCTTCACTGGGACGAGGGTCCGGAAGTCGCGGGGGAGGCCGCGCGCGGCCCGTTCGCGCCATATCGTCAGATGCTTCGGCTGCCGTCGTACGAGGCGGCCGCGATGCGACTGCTCGCGACGGACCAGGCGTACCCCTGCTACTGCACGCCCGAGGAGCTCGACGCCGACCGGAAGGCGCAGGAGGCCGCAAAGGAGCCGCC
>JBJMNA010000309.1:0-5249 GCA_045804485.1 Chloroflexota bacterium | reverse complement strand
GGCCGGTGTCGCTCGACGTATTCGGGGATCCGGATCATCGGCGGTCGCTCCTGGTCGGCGAGCTCGATGACCTCGAGCGACAGCCGCCCCCGCCCGGACCGCGGCAGCTACATGGTCGATCCCAACTCTGCGAACAGCCGCGCCTTGCGCCGCTCCTCGAGGCGTTTCATGACCGCCTGGAGGATGACGAACGACATTCGTGACAGGCCTTCGAGCTCCTGGTTGCGATGGACGCGCCGTTCCAGGTCGACCTGGCCCAGCCCTTCGATGCCGAGCCGCTCGGCGGCATCGATGAGGTGGCCGATCTCGACGGCGTAGCCCGTGAAGAACGGGATCGACTCGAGGAGCGTCCGCCGTCCTGCGTACTCGCCGGCGAGCGGCTGGATCATCCCTGACAGCTCTGGGTAGAAGAGGTTGATGAGGGGTCGAGCGACAAGCTCCGTGACGCGGCCGCCGCCGCCCTCCTTCAGGACGCCGCCCTCGACGATCGGGCGCTGGTAGTAGCCCTTGACGTATTGCAGCCGCGGCTCGTGGAGCAGCGGACCGAGCGTCCCGTAGACCATCCGCGGATGCCAGTTCTTCACGTCGGTATCGGCCCACACGATGATGTCGCCGTTGGTCTCGTAGACGGACTTCCACAGCGCCTCGCCCTTGCCGACGAACGACCCGTACCGCGGCAGGATGTCGGGGTGCTGGACGACCCGCGCACCTTCGGCCTCGGCGATCTCACGCGTCCGGTCCGTGGACGCGGAATCGATGACGAGGACCTCGTCGAGCAGCGGGACGCGCCCGACCATCTCGCGCATCGCCCGCCGGACGATCGGCCCGATGGTCTCCTCCTCGTTGAGCGTCGGCAGCACGAGGCTGACGGTCAGCTTCTGCTTCTCCTTCAGCGTCACGAGGCGTCGGAGGTCGGCGAACTCAGCGTGGTGGAAGTTCGATTCACCGAACCAGCGCTCGACGCGGACGGGGACGGCGCGCGCCTCCTCCGCCGCGCGGTCGGCCGCCGCCAGCGTCTCGGCTCGGGCGGCCAGCTGCTCGAACGTCGCGCGCTCGAGTGTCTCGCGGGTCTTGACGACCATGACGGTCGGCTTGGCGCGGGCCGCGATGGCCTCCGGCAGCGACCCGAACAGATACGTCTCGCCGTCGGCGCCGCCCGGCGACGCCGACGCGCCCATCACGACGAGGTCCGCTCGCTCTGCCTCGCGCAGGATCGCGTTGCGGACGTTGGGCGCTTCGCGAAGCACCGCCTCGCTCTTGCCCGCGATGTGCTGCTTGACGAACGCCGCGAGCGCACGTTCCGCCTGCGCGCGGACCGCGAGCGTGATGCCCGGCGGCACGAGGTGGAGGACCGTCACGGTCGCGTCGTGATGGCGCGCGATGGCGTCGGCGAAGTGGAGCGCGAGCTCGGCGTGCGGGCCGCCGCGGACGGGGACGAGGACCCTGCGGACGTCCTTGAAGCCGCGCTGCTTGACGACGGCGATGTCACACGGCGATTCCCGGACGACCTCGTCGATGGTCGGCGAGAACACCGTCGGCCCGGTCCCGTCCCGGCCACCGGTGGCACGCCCACCCCAGCCGAAGATGATGAGGTCGGCCTCCTGCTCGGCCGACGCCTCGATGATGCCCTCGGCTGCGTGGCGGCCGATCCGCACGATCGGGTGGATGGTCGTGCCGTCGGGCGCGTAGTCGAGGACGCGCTGGAGCAACCGCCGAGCGTGCCGGGCGCGCGTCGCGCCTTCGGAGAGCGGCATACCCTCGGGCACCTCGACGATCCCGAGCGCGGACAGCTCGCCGGCACGTCGGTCGAGCATCGCTGCGCCGAGCCGGATCAGCTCCTCGGCCGTCATCGGGTTCGCGACCGGGATCAGGACGCGCGCGGGCAGCGGCGGCTTGGCCGGCATCACGCGCTCGCCTCGTTCCAACGCGAGACGAGATACGGCTTCAGGAGCTCGAACTCACGTGCCTGCCGCTCGACGCGCTCTTCGGCCTGGTCGGTCGTGACCTGCCGGTTCTCGATGACGAAGCTGCCGACCCGCCCGAAGTAGATCGGCACGAGCGCGGCGACGAGGGTCTCCAGCGATGGCTTCGGGTCACGCGCGGTGATGACCAGGTCGTAGATGACCCGCGCCCAGAGGTCGTCCGGGAAGTGGAACGCGGCGACGGCGTCCGCCATCTGGACCGTCGTCGCCGTGGTGGACGCGGCGTCACCGCCCACGCCCAGCTTGGTCCGCGCCGCGTCTTCCAGTCGGCCCGCCTCGGCGGCGAGCTCCAGCACGGTGGCGACCGTTTCCGGCGCGAGCATCGAGCGCCACGTGTCCGCGAGCGTCAGCGACCCCGCGTGGAACTCGGACAGAAGTCGGAGCGTGTTCACCTCGAGCGGCGGCGGCTCGATGATCCGCTCGAACCCATACGCCGGCACGTCGTGGCTGCCGGTGATCGTCGTCCAGTGCTCGGGATAGCGACAGGCCAACCGGAGGATCGTGCCGACCACCTGGCGGAACATCGGCCCAAGGTCGGAGCCCGGGTCCTTCGGGTCGTGGATCTTCGCGCCCAGGCGTGTCTGGCAGACCGCGAAGCCGCCCGTGATCGCGGAGGTCGTCATCCAGATGTCGATGCCGAAGCGGCTGATGTCGGCCGTCCAGTCGTCGAGCCCGAGATAGTGCTTGACGAGGTCGCCCGACACGCCGAAGTCGCCGCCGATCGGCTGGCGGATGCGGTGGCCGTACAGCGCCCGCGTCAACGGGTAGGTGACCGTGTTCGTGATCGTGCCGTCGTACTTGTACCGCGCGTAGAGCGGCGCCACGAAGTCGTAGCCACCCTTGAGGATCGGTCCGGCGAGGAGCTCGATCCACTCGGGGACGATGGAGCGGAGGTCCGAATCCACGACGACCAGGGCCTGGACCTCGAGCGCGTCGGCGATCTCGAAGATCGTCCGCAGCGCGGCCCCCTTGCCACCGACATGGTCGATCTCGGGATAGGTCAGGCTGACGCGCTGAAGCCTGTGGCTGGGGCGCACGAGGAGGATCTGCTCGATGTAGTCGGGCGGCTCGGTCTCGACGACGACGCGCCCCGTGCCGTCGGGCGATCCTGCGTCCGAATTGACGACGACGGGGTGAAGGTCAGGGAAGTACTGGACCAGGCCCGCCTGCGCGGCGCGCACGACGTAACCGATCGTGGCGGCGTTCTTGAAGCTCGGGATCCCGACCATGATGTCGGCCCGGCCGAGCCGCTGGATCTCGTCGCGGATGGCCGGTGTGAGTGCGGTTTCGGGCACGGCTCCACCGTACCATCCGAACACGCTCGTCGCCTTTCAGCGGCGCGGCATCCCCCCGACCGCCCACTCCTTGCGCATCTCGCCCGGGTGGTAGCGGCTGTTCGCCGCCTTGTAGGTGAGACCGTCGAAGCCCTGCGCCTTCCAGGAACCGACCCACGACATGATCGGCGGGCGGATGAACGCTCCGATTCGCACGACGTCCGACTCGTCGAGGACGCTCTCGAGGATCCGCCGGCGCTCGAGGAGCGGGATGTCGAGCAGCGACGTGTCGTCCACCCAGAGGAGGTCCGTCGCGACGTAACTGATGACGTCGTCCGCGTCGAACGCTCGCGCGGCGAGCGAATCCTCCCGGAGCTTGAGCGTGTCGACGGCACGGTTGCGCCGCAGCCCGATGAACGAGCCGAGCGTCGGCGCCTCGTCTGACCAGGCACCGACAAGACCCGCCGCCTGGGTCGCCTGGCGGGTGAGAAAGCCGTCGACGACGAGACCGGTCGCGCGGAGGACGTCCACGAGCGATGCGGTGATCTCGTCGAAGCCTTCGACGATGTCGCCGTCCTCGTCCACGATCGCCCCACTGTCCGCGTCGGCGGCGGCGAGGGCGCGCACGCCGACCCACAGCGGCTCGATGATGGGGTCGACGACCTTGTTGGGCGACCCTCGGCCGTAGATCTGCGGGCGGAGCGTGCGGAGCAGCGCTCGCGGCCCGACGTCGGGGAGTGTCGTCGCCGCCCGCGCCTCGTCGGTCTCCTGTGCCATGGGGACATCCTACCCGTGTAGCCGCGACTATCATCGCGCCGTGACGAGCGCCGCGGCCCCCGGCGGACCAGCTACGGCACCCCGGCGTCGCGGCGGAGTTGCCGGCCTGACGCCGAGTGGGCGCGCGATCGTGCCGGCCTCCTGGGCTCTGTACGACTTCGCGAACACGATCTTCTCGTTCGCGGTGGTGTCGGGGGCGATCGGGCTCTATCTCGTCAGCGACAACCAGTTCGGTGAACGCGACGGCAACGCGCTGCTGTCGATCGCGATCGTCGTCAGCGTTGGGATCAATGCGCTCGTGTCGCCGGTCCTCGGCGCGTTCTCGGATCGCGGTGGCGGCCGGATGCCGTTCCTCCTGTTCTTCACCGTCCTGTGCATCCTCGCGACGTTCTTCATCTCGAGCCTGCCGCCGATCGGCGGGCTCATCCTGTTCATCGTCGCGAACTTCGGCTACCAGGCGGCGCTCATCTATTACGACGCGACGCTCAAGACCGTCGGCTACCCGGCGACGCGCGGGAAGCTCTCCGGACTGGGGACGGCGATCGGCTACTGCGGCACCGTGTTCGTGGGCCTGCTGATCTTCTTCCTCGACATCCCGGTCGTCGACCGCTTCCGGCTCGCAGCGCTGCTGTTCGCAGTCTTCGCCATCCCGATCTTCGTGTTCGTCCGCGAGCCGCGCGTGGAGGGGCGCCCGGGCGTGACGGCAGCTGAGATCCGCGATTCGTTCGGGCAGCTGAAGCGGTCGATCGCGCACGCGCGTGAGGTGCCTGGGCTCGGCCGGTTTCTTGTCGGCCGGTTCTTCTACTCGGACGCGGTGAACACGGTCATCGTCGTCATGAGCGTCGTCGTCGTGAAGACGATGGGCCTCAGCGAGGCAAACGCGAACCTCGTCCTGCTGCTGCTCACGGTCGTCGCGATCGGTATGAGCTTCGTGTGGGGTTGGCTGTGCGACCGGCAGGGGCCGAAGAAGACGCTCGTGTGGGTCCTCGTGTCGTGGGCGGTCGGTCTCGTGCTCGGCGGCGTGGCGATCGGGTTCGGGCCGTCCGGGATCGTGCCGTTCCTCATCGCGGGGGCGATCCTCGGGTCGGGCCTGGGCGGGGTCCAGGTGTCAGACCGGGTCCTGATGGTCCGGCTGTCGCCACCCGACAGGATCGGCGAGTTCTTCGGGATCTACGGGCTCGTCGGGAAGGGGAGCCAGGTCGTCGGCCAGTTGCTC
>JBJMNA010000308.1:0-11579 GCA_045804485.1 Chloroflexota bacterium | reverse complement strand
GGAGAGGTGCCCGGCGACGAAGGAGGTCCGCCGCCGGGCGGAGCGTTCAGGGAGGGCCGACCCGCTGCCAGGACGGGTAGCTTGCCGCGTCCCAGGGGGCCGTTCTCGCCTCGCCGGTCCGTGCGTCCCAGAGCTGTTGCTGGAGTCCGTCGGCGCCGCTCTTCTCGGCCGTCGCCACGATCCCGGGTGTCACCAGGATCATGGTGCCATCGGGCGACCACGCCTCGAACCAGTCCTCGAGCGACCGGAAGGGCGGCACTACGTCAGGCCCGTGCCCATCGATATCCATGATCGCGGCCCCGTAGGTGTCCCCGATGCTGCGCTCGATGAGAAGGTGGTGGCCGTCAGGCGACCATTCCTTGGGTGCCTCCCACCAGGGCCCATCCTCCTCGCCGATCATGATGTCGCGGGTCCCGTCCGTGGCCCGGATGTGGATGCGCAGGTCGCTCCGGGCGGCCTCGCCACCGCGGTCGCCAGCGACGAAGCCGGGCTCGAACCGGGCGTAGGCGATCCGGCTGCCATCGGGCGACCAGGCGATCCGGCTGTGGACCTGGGCATCAAGCGTCGGTTCGACGATGGTGCGCCGGTTCGTCCCGTCCAGGTCGATGAGGTATAGGCCCGAGTACGACCCATCGAACCCCTGCGCACCGACGACTAGGAGCCGCTGGCCGACAGGATCGAAGGCGAAGCTCATCGGCATTGCGCCGATGTCGAGCTTCGTGATCAGATGTCCATCCGTATCGCCGACGAAGAGTTCCGGAATCCCGTTCACGGTCGAGATGAACCCGATGTTGCGTCCGTCGGGCGACAGCGCGTAGAGGAGCTTCGGCGCCCAGTACCACCACACCTTCGCCGCTGTGAGGCCGGTCATCGGCTCCGGAGTGAGCTGTTTGAGGCCCGATCCGTTCGCCCGAGCGACCATCAGGAAGTCGGCGCCCGGCTGATCTTCCGACGCGCGGCGGAAGAGCAGCGTCGTCCCGTCCTGCGACCACAGAGGGTCGCTGTCGATCTCGGGGCCGGTCACGACCGCGGTCGCAGCGCCCGTCCGCGTGTCGGCGGTGTAGATGTCGCCGTCGCGCGACATCACGATGAGGCCATTGCCGGCCGGGCCGAACGGCGGCGGCGGCTTCGGCCGCGTCGCGGCAAAGAAGACGCCGGCCGCGACGATCGAAAGGAGCAGGAGGAGAAGCCCCAGCGCGCGCCACGGCGGTTGCGCGACCACGGGTTGACGGGCGATCTCGAGCATCGGAAGCCACCTCTTTGGGAAGACCCAGGCCGGCCGCTGGCGCGTGCGAGCCGTCAGCCCGAGGATGTCGTCGAAGTAGTCAGGGACGCGGGGCGACGCGAGCTCGTCGAGGAGCACCGGCAGCTGGCGGTCGAGTCCGTCGCTGGACATCATGCGAGCTGCCCTCCGGCGATCCGGGACCCGTCCCAACCCTCGTCCGGCGTGATCGTCAGGCGCATCGCCTGGATCGATCGGTGAAGTCGAGACTTGGTCGTCCCGAGCGGGATGCCGAGCGTCCGTGCGATCTCGGGCATCGGTATGCCGAGGTAGTAGTGCATGACGACGATCGCGCGGTTTTCCGCGTCGAGACGCCGGAGCGCCTCGTCGAGGGCGTCGCGATCGACCATCGCGGAGGTGAAGTCGCCGACCATGGGATCGTCAGTCGGACCGAGCTCGATCTCGATCGCGCGGTGACGGCGACGACGAAGGATGTCGATGCACGCGTGGACGACGAGCTGGCGAAGCCACGCGTCGAACCGGTGCGTGTCCCGAAGACTCCGCATGTCGCGCCATCCGCGGAGGAGACCCTCCTGGACGGCGTCGTGCGCGAGATCGGGATCCCGAAGGATCAATCGGGCGGCTGCGTCAAGCCGGGCGACCGCTCCCCGAGCAAGCTCCGCGAAGGCGTCATGATCGCCCCGCTGTGCCCGCTCGACGAGGTCTCGCTGGTCCACGACAGCCCTGGGTCTGTGCGACCGTCTGTCGCGCTCACTGAGTATGGCGGTGGGGTGTCACCAATCGTTCCATGGCTGCCTCGCGAAGGTCAGGGAGCGACGCGCTGCCACGCGGGCGTGCTTTTCGCGAGCCACGGCGCGTCCCTTGATCCGCCCGTGACGGGATCCCACAGGAGCTGCTGGACCGCGGCGTCATCGTCGTTGAGCGGCGTCGCGAGGATCGCCGATCCGTCCGGCGACCACGCCGGTACGACACCATTGATGCTCATCTGGAACCTGATCCCGACGTCTGGCGCATTCCCGTCGACCGTCGCGACGACCGGCGTGCTCGGGTGCGAGGCATACGGACTGCCGGCCGGCCCCGCGTTTCGTTCGATGAGCAGCTTGGTGCCGTCGGGTGACCAGAGCGGCCCACCCCGCCACCCGGTGGCCGTCTCTGCCTCGGGTCCGCTCTCGCAGCACGCGCCGTCCGCGTGGCCGACGATGAGATCGCCGGTGCCATCGGCAGACATCACGTGGACGCGGAGATTCTGTTGGATGACCCTCGGCTCCCACCGCGAGTAGGCGATCCGCGTGCCGTCCGGCGACCAGGTCGCGGTGCCGCTGATGTTCGCGTCGACCTCGGGTTCGATCAGCGTCCGAAGGTTCGTGCCGTCGCGATCGATGAGGTAGATCCCGCTGTAGCTGCCGTCCGTGCCGTGCGGCCCGACGAAGAGGATGTCCGACCCGGTCGGCCGGAACGTGGCTCCCCAGACGATCGAACCCGTCTCGAGAGTCTGGATCCCGCTGGCGTCAGCCTTGGCGACGAACAGCGTCGGCCGGCCGTTGACGCCCGCGACGATCGCGACGACGTCGCCATCGGGTGAGATCTCGTAGGACTCGATGTCGCTGAATCCGGACGGTGTGATCTGCGTCTGGCCGCTGCCGTCCAGCCGGGCGACGAATAGCAGCTGCGATCCGTTGACTATCCTCCGGAACGCCACGTCCGTCCCGTCAGCTGACCAGACCGGGTCGACGTCCTGATCAGGACACGTGACGATCGCCCGCGATGTGCCCGTCCGAGGGTCATACGTGTAGACATCGCCGTCGCGTGAAAGCGCGATGACGCCGTTCCCTGCGGGGCCCGTAAGCGGCGGGAGCTTCTGTCGAGCGCCGGCCAGGAGGAGGCTCGCGGCGAGCGCCGCGATGAGCAGGGCGAGGACGGCGATAGGACGCCACGGCACGTTCATGGTCACCGGTTGTCGCGCTATGTCGAGCATCGGGAGCCACCTTTCGCGGATGGTCCAGGCCGGCCGCTGGCTCGTGCGAGCGGTCTGCCAGAAGAGGTCGTCGTAGTAGTCGGGTGTGTGTGGGTCGGCCAGCTCGTCGAGAAGCCGCGGAAGGTGTCGTTCGAGGACGTCGATCTGCATCAGGCGGGCCGCCCTTCTGGGATGCGGCCGGTCGGACGGAGGGCGTCGCCGGCGAGAGTGATCCGCATGAGCGCGAGTGCGCGGTGGAGCCGGGATTTCGCCGTCCCGAGCGGGATGCCGAGCGCCTGGGCCACGTCTGGGAGCGGCATCCCGAGGAAGTAATGCATGACGACGATCGCGCGCCATTCCGGGTCGAGACGTCGAAGCGCCCCTTCGAGCTGGTCGCGATCGGCGATCACGGACGCGATGTCAGCCATCGGCGCACAGTCGAGCGGCGAAAGCTCGACTTCGATCGCGCGCCGGCGCCGGCGGCGCGTGATGTCAAGGCACGAATGGACGACCAGACGGCGGAGCCACGCATCGAAGCGGTCGGCGTCGCGGAGCGCCGGGAGGTTGCGCCAGGCGCGGATGAATGCGTCCTGGACTGCGTCGCGGGCGAGCTCGGGATCGTGGAGGATCAGGCGGGCGGCGGCATCCAGGCGCGACAGTTGCGGCCCGGCGAGCGCCTCGAAGGCGTCATGATCGCCTCGCTTCGCTCGATCGACCAGGTCCCGTTGGTCCACGATCGCTCCTGGGTCACCACGGACGTCCGCCGCGTGTCGGATGGTATGGCGTCGCCGTCACGGGAATCGTTCCCGCCGCATTGACGGGCCCCACCGCGTGCGCCTAGGCTCAGCCGAAGTGGCCGCGCCATCCGTGCGTCGCTCACCGGAGGCATGGGAGGGATCGAACCGTGATTCGGCGGATCGGCGGCATCATCGTTGGCGTCCTTGCGTTCCTGCTGGTGTACTGGATCACCGGCTTCGGGAACCCATCGAACCCGAACCTGGCACTCGCGGCGCTCGTCGGGCTCGTGGTCGCGCTCATCTTCCCGTGGCTGTTCGGGCTCTTTCTCGTCCGGCGCGTCCGACAGAAGCGCCAGAACGAGATCGACCAGGAAGTCGCGAAGCAGCTCGCGCAGCAGCAGAACACCCCGCCTTCCTGATCCTCGGCCCACGCTCCCGGCGGGGGGCATGAACCGCGGGTGACGACGCGCGCGATCGATCGATTCGTCCCCCGCCTTCTCGTCGACGCGCCTGACTTTCGGCGTCTCTGGCTCGGCCAGACGATCTCGGTCTTCGGCGACCAGATCACCCAGCTCGGGCTGCCGCTCGTCGCGGTCCTGACGCTGGGCGCCGACGCCGGCCAGATGGGGACGCTGACGGCGGTCGGCGTCCTGCCACATCTCCTGTTCTCGCTGCCGGCCGGTGTCTGGCTGGACCGCGTCCGGAGCCGACGACGGTTGATGGTCGCGGCCGATCTCGGCCGAGCCGCGACGATCGCGAGCATCCCCCTCGCGTACGCGCTCGGATCCCTCGCGATGGTCCAGCTGTACGTGGTTGGCTTCGTCGCGGGGTCGTTGTCGGTCGTGTTCGACCTGTCATGGAACACCGTCTTCGTCTCAGTGACGAGGCGAGAGCGCTACGTCGAGGCCATGTCGCTGCTCAATGGCAGTCGATCGCTTGCCTATGTCGCGGGGCCGACCATCGGCGGGCTGCTCGTCCAGGTCCTCGGCGCGCCGGTCGCGATGCTCGCCGACGCGCTGTCGTTCCTCGGCTCGGTCGTCTTCCTCCGGCGGATCCGCTCGCCAGAGCCGCCTCTCGAGCCGGAGACCAGCTCGATCCGGTGGCGACTCGTGTCCGGGATCGCGTTCGTCCTGAGCGACCCGATCATCCGGCCATCGATGCTGGCGGTCGCCACGGTCAACCTGTTCACCTTCGCGTTCGGGGCGCTGTTCATCCTCTATGTCACGGGAACGCTCGGCGTGTCGCCGGGAGCGCTCGGTCTCGCGCTCGGGGTCGGCGCGATCGGCGGGCTCATCGGGGCGTTCGTCGCGGCGCGCGTCGGACGGCGCATCGGATTGGGACCGGCCTATGCCCTCGGGTGCGTCATCTTTCCGTTGTCACTGCTGACGATCCCGCTCGCGACGCCCGAGATGCCGATGCCGGTCATCCTGGCGCTCATCCTCGCGTCGGAGTTCGGCGCCGGGCTCGGGGTGATGATCCTCGACATCAACATCGGCTCGATCAACAACGCGCGCATCCCGGATGCGCTGCGGGCGCGGGCGAACGGCGCGTACCGGTTCATCAACTACGGCGTCCGGCCGATCGGAGCCATCCTCGGCGGCCTGCTCGGGACGGCGGTCGGCGTCCGCGACGCGTTATTCGTCTCGGCGGTCGCCGCGTCGCTCGGCGTCTTCTGGATGGTCGGGTCGCCGGTGTTGCGGCTTCGCGAGCTGCCGGATGCCGCGACCGTGGCGGAGCCGGCCGCGGCCGATGACAGCGGGGCTGCCTAGGACGGCCGTCGTGCCGACGGACCCGTGACGGCCGTGGTCCGGCCTACTCCCAGCGGAACGTCCGAACCGCGAGGGCGATCGTGACGACCGCCCACACCGCCAGGATGGCGAGCGAACGAACGAGGTCCGTGTTCCCAGCCGATCCCAGCGCGACGCGGAATGCGTCTGCGAGCGCCGCCGCGGGCAGCCACGACGCAACGACCGCCAGCGCCTCGGGGAGGTGCGAGATCGGGATGACGATCCCGCCGAGGAGCAGGAACGCGATGAACAGGCCGTTCGCGAGCGCCAGGGTGGCCTCAGCCCGGAGCGCACCTGCCATCAGCAGCCCGAGGCCCGCGAACGCCGCTGTCCCGAGCAACAGGCTCGCGAGGAGCGTCACGATCGAGGCGCCTGACCCCGCCGTCCAGCCGAGGACACCGGCGGCGATCGCGACGAGAAGCACGACCTGGGCGATCTCGACGGTGAGGACCGTCGCCATCTTGGCCGTCAGGAGGCCGCCGCGGGTGAGTGGCGAGCCACCGAGCCTCTTGAGGACGCCGTAGTTCCGCTCGTATGCGGTCGCGATCCCGAGGTTGACGAGGCTCGTCGCGATCACGGCCAGGGCCAATGCTCCGGGCAGGAGGAAGTCGACAGGATCGGTGACACCGGTCTGGACGATGCCGACGGTGGCAAAGAACAGGAGGACGACGACCGGGATCACGATCGTCACGAGGACGTTCTCGCCGCGGCGTGCGGTCAGTCTGAGCTCCATCGCGGCCTGAGCGGCCGTGGCCGCAGTCAGCGAGGCAGGTCGGCTCACGACAAGCCCTCGTCCTCGCGACGCCCGGCGGCAACGAGATCGAGGTAGACGTCCTCCAGGCTGCCGCCGGCCGTCCGGAGCTCGACGACCAGCCGATCCGCCTCCGCGCACCAGGCAGCCAGCGCCGCGATCAACGCGCCGTCCGGCGCGACGCCATCGACGCGATACCGAGCGTCGTCGCCATCCCCGGCGATGGTGAGCCGCGGGCGACCACGCGCAAGGACGGCTTCGAGGGCCGCGATGCCGTCGCCGGTGAGTTCGCGGTCCAGGCGGAACCGGAGGCCGCCGTGCGCCGCTCCCGCCCGCAACGCGTCCGGTGTTCCCGAAGCGACGACGCGACCCGCGTCGATGATGACGATCCGGTCCGCGAGCCGTTCCACGTCGCCGAGGTCATGGCTCGTCAGCAGGATGCCGACGCCCGCATCGCGCTCCGCCGCGACGACGGCGCGCGTGGCGGCCCGTGCCTCGGGGTCCATCCCCGCCGTGGGTTCGTCGAGCACCAGCACTTCGGGACGTCCGACCAACGCCAACGCCAGCCCGAGCCGCTGCCGCTCGCCGCCTGACAGCAGCCGATATCGGGTCCGGGCGACCGCTTGCAACCCGACGACGTCGAGCAGCTCGTCGGCGTCGCGCGGGTCGGCGTGGAAGCGCCCGTACTGCACGAGCGTTTCGCGTGGACGTGCGCGAGGGTCGATGCCGCCACCCTGGAGCATCAGACCGACCCGGGCACGCAACGTGCGCCCGCCGGCGACCGGGTCGGCCCCGAGGACGGTGACGTGGCCGGCGTCGGCACGCCGATAACCCTCGACGATCTCGACCGTCGTCGTCTTCCCGGCCCCATTCGGCCCGAGCAACGCGACGACCTCTCCTGGCGCGACCTCGAGCGAGACGCCATCCACCACCGCCCGGCCGCCGTAGTGTTTGACGAGGCGCTCGACGACGACCGCCGGGCCGCTCCCGGTCACGACGCGATCTTCGCGAACGAGCGCTCGAAGTCGGCGTCGGTCAGCTCGCCGACCTGGATCGCCCGGATGACCCCCGAGCCATCGACGAAATAGGTCTGCGGCCGGGCAGCGACCCGGTATGCCGTCTTGATCGCCTTGTCAGGGTCCACGACGGTCTGCCACGTCCCGCCGTACTGCGTGACGAACGAACGAGCCGGCTCGACGGGATCGTCGGTCAGGACGCCGATCACGGTCAGACCGTCGGCGGCGTGCTCGGCGACCTTGGACTCGAGGAGAGGGAACTCGTCGCGACACGGCACGCACGACGGTCCCCAGAAGTTGATGACGACCGGTTTGCCCGCGACGCTCGCGAGGTCGTAATGTGAGCCATCGAGCGTCGTCCCGACGACCGCCGGCGCCGACTGTCCGACCGTCGCACGCTGACCACCGTCCTGGCCCGTCCGGACGATCCAGACGAACGCGAGCGTGGCGACGCCCGCGATGAGCAAGGCAAGCAGGATCGGTCGTTTCGGCATGATCGTGGTCGGTTCGTTGGTGGGTCGGCTACTGGACCGTCGCGGTCCCCGTCATCGAGGGGTGGACGTCGCAGACATAGGTGTAGGTGCCGGCGGGAAGGGCCGGCACCGCGTACACCTGCTTGGCCGCCCCGTTGAAGATCGCTCCCTTGAAGACGGACGAACCGGCGGCGTCCTTGATGTCGATGTTGTGCGGCACGCCGGCATCCTGGTTGTCGAATTCCAGCCCGAATGGCTTCCCCGCGGGTACCGTGAAGCTCGCAGTGGCGAACTGGATGTCCTTCGCCGCGACGACCGCTGCCGGCGCCCCACCGCCGGGTCCGCCCGACGGCGCGGGCGCTCCCGACGGACCGCCGGAGCCACCAGGCGCTCCGCCCGAGGCCGCTGGCGAACCACCCGACGCCGCCGGGGCAGCGCTCGGCGGCGGTCCGCCCGACGCGACGGCCGTCCCGCCGCTCACCTCGCCGATGGCGAAAGCGGACAGTTGGAGCACGGTGGCGATGACGATGAGGACGACGAGGCCGCCGAACAGCACCGAGGGCGTCCGTCCCGCCGGCGGATTCTCGAGGTGGCCCGTGGAGTCGGCGCGGACCACCTCGCGATACTCCTTCACGGCGTCGCCCAGCCAGCCGATCAGCGTGGCGATGAGCGCGATGATCCCCGCCGTCAGCAGCCACCCACCGAAGACGAGCCCGAGCAGCAGAGCGAACAAGCCGAACGCGCCGAGGAACGGCCGCCAGGACGGGCCGGGCATGTGGACACCGGGCGGGGGAGTGTCGTCGATGACGACCGGCAGCCGTGTCGTCGTGTCCACGCCGATGTCGTGGTCGTAGATCCGGACGCCTTCCGCGAGCCAGTAGAGGAGCGTCAGCACGAGCGCGATGACGCCGAGCAGGAGGATCCAGCCGTTGAACACGAGGCCGAGGAACAGCAGGAAGACACCGACCGCCGCGAACGCCGGAGCGAATGACGGACCCGGCATATGGATCCCGGCTGGGGTCCGCGGCTCGATGCGGCGCTTCCCCCGACGCGCCTTCGGCGCGCCCCGGATCCGCCGCATCATCCAGAGCAGGACGAACACGACGAGGACCGCCATGATCACCGGGATCACCCCGATGATCTTGCCCCAGTCAGGCGTGACGAACTCAGCCGTCAGCTGGAGGATGCGCGTCCAGATCCGTTCGAGGAGCATCGGTCGTTCCGGTCAGATCGTGCGGGCGAGTGGGCCGACCGTCACTCGTCCGTCGACCCGGCGACCAGGACGTAGGCCATGATCGCCATCGCCACGCCGAGGAAGATGAGCATCGTCGTGCCCGCCGCGATGTCGTCGGCATTGATCCCCTCGAGGTAGGGGACCGTCCAGTAGATCGCGCCGATGACGATGAAGATGATGCCGACCATGGCGGCATTGCGTGGGTGACGGAGCGGATGCATCGGCGTTCGACTCCTAGGCGGCCGGCGTCTTGCCGGGCAGGAGATAGAGGAGCGAGAAGAGCAGGATCCAGACGACGTCGACGAAGTGCCAGTAGAGCGAGGCTCCTTCGACGGCATCGTAATGACGGCTGCTGAACTGTCCGACCATCCCGCGGTAGAGGATGACCGCGAGCATGATCACGCCACCGAAGACGTGCGCGCCGTGGAAGCCCGTCAGCGTGTAGAACGTCGTCCCGTAGGTCCCGGAGGAGAGCGTCAGGCCCTCGGACCCGAGGATCGCGTAGTCGGTCAGCTGCATGATCAGGAAGGTGATGCCGAGGATCAGGGTCACGGTCATGGCGCGCAGATAGCCCGTCCGATCGTCCCGCCGGATGGCCCAGACGCCCATCTGGCAGGTGAACGAGCTGATGACCAGCAGGATCGTCGCGATGAGCACGAACGAGAGCTCGGTCTCGCCGTTGACGGTCTGGATCGGCAGGACCTGGAGGTGGTACGGCGCGTTGGTCTCGGGGTTGATCGGCGGCCATTGGGCGGCGTTCGCCCGGATGTTGAAGTAGGCGGCGAAGAGGCCACCGAAGAACATCACCTCGGAGGTGATGAACAACAGCATCCCGAGGACGGGATTGCTGATACCTCCATGCGTGTCGTGCGGCATCGAGGCGAGCGGATTGTGCTCACCCTCCTCGTAGGTCGTGACCGACGTGTTCGTGCTCAATGCTCGGCCACCCTGCCCCAGCGCGAGTCGAAGACGGGCCGCTCCGAGCGGATCTCCGGCAGATGGTCGAAGTTGTAGGCGGGCGGCGGCGACGAGGTCGCCCACTCGAGCGTGTTGCCTTCCCACGGGTCGTCACCGGCGATCGCGCCGCTCCGCAGCGACGAGAACACGTTCCACAGGAACAGGAGGATGCTCGCGGCGATGGTGAACCCGCCGATCGTGGCCAGAAGGTTGAGGTCGTTCCAACCGGCGGTCGACGAGTAGTCGGCGATGCGCCGCGGCATGCCGGCGAGCCCGAGCTCGTGCATGGGGAAGAACGTCATGTTGAAGCCGATGAACATCAGCACGAACTGCGCCTTGCCGACGGTCTCGTTCATCATCCGGCCCGTCATCTTCGGGAACCAGTAGTAGAACCCCGCCATGACCCCGAAGACGGAGCCGCCGAACAGCACGTAATGCAGGTGGGCGACGACCCAGTAGGTGTCGTGGAGCGCGAAGTCGACCGGCACCGCGGCACTGAACGCGCCGTTGATGCCGCCGATCAGGAACATCGTCAGGAAGCCGATCGCGAAGAGGAGCGGTGTCTTCAGCATCAGCTGGCCACGCCACATCGTGAAGACCCAGTTGAACATCTTGACCCCGGTCGGGACCGCGATCAGGAACGTCATGATCGAGAAGAACGGCAGATACACCGCGCCGGTCGTGAACATGTGGTGCGCCCAGACCGAGAACCCGAGAGCGCCGATGGCTGCCGTCGCGAAGATGAACGCCTTGTAGCCGAACAGCGGCTTGCGTGAGAAGACCGGCAGGATCTCGCTGATCATTCCCATGGCCGGCAGGATCATCACGTAGACGGCCGGATGCGAGTAGAACCAGAAGATGTTCTGGTAGAGGATCGCGTCGCCGCCACGTGACGGGTCGAAGAAGGCGCCGCCGTAGTTCCGGTCGATGAAGAGCATGATCAGGGCGCTCGTGATGACCGGTGTCGCCATCAGGACGAGGACGGACGTGACGAGGACCGTCCAGACCATGATCGGCATCCGGAACAGCGTCATCCCGGGGGCGCGCATCTTGAACATCGTGACGAGGAAGTTGATGGCGCCCAGGATCGAGCTCGTCCCGATGAGCACGAGCGCGACGATCCAGAGGTCCTGACCGGGCCCGGTCGCGGCCAGCGGCCGGTCCTCCGACAGTGGCGCGTAGCTCGTCCAGCCAGCCGCCGCCGATCCGCCGGTCACGAAGCTGATCAGCAGAAGGATGCCGCCGAGCGGCAGCATCCAGAAGGACAGCGCGTTGATCCGCGGAAAAGCCATGTCGGGAGCGCCGATCTGGAGCGGCACGATGTAGTTGCCGAAACCCGCGAGCATCGGGATCACGAACAAGAAGATCATGAAGGTCGCGTGCATCGTGAACAGCTCGTTGTAGGTCGCCGGCGTCACGAACTGGAG
>JBJMNA010000307.1:0-5692 GCA_045804485.1 Chloroflexota bacterium | reverse complement strand
CGTCGCCCGATCGCGCGTGGCGGGCGTGAGATGGACCGGCGGCGCGGGGCTCCGGAGCACCGATTCGAGCCGGGCGCGGCGCTCACCTTGGGGGGTCGCCCGCAGGTCCTCGTCGCCGAGAGCCAGCAGGTCCCACGCGACGAAGCTCGCCGGCGACTCCTCGGCGAGCATCTTCACGCGCGACGCAGCGGGGTGGATGCGGAGCAGGAGCGCCTCGTAGTCGAGCGCACCGTCGCGCGCGATGACGACCTCGCCGTCGAGCACGCAGCGCTCAGGGAGGGCCGCACGAAGGGGATCGGCGAGCTCCGGGAAGTAGCGATCGAGCGGCTTCAGGTCACGTGACTGCGTGTAGACGTCGTCGCCGTCGCGGTACACGAGCGCGCGGAAGCCGTCCCATTTCGGCTCGAACAGCCAGCCGTCGTCGGCCGGGATCGCGTCGACGGCCTTGGCGAGCATCGGCTCGACGGGTGGCGGGAAGGGGAGTGCCATGGGGCAACCTTACCCGCGCGCGGACAGGTGTGGGTTCGCTCGGCCGTCTCGCGGGACCACGCCCCCAACGGTCCTGTGGGGCTCGTGGCCGCATGGCACCATCCGCTGATGACCGACCAGTCCGAGCGCTACGACAGGATCGCCGACGGGTACGCCCGCTGGTGGGCGCCGTTCCTCGTGCCCGCCGCGATGGATCTCCTCGACCGGCTGGAGCCTGCCCTGCCGGCCGGCCCGGCCCGCCTCCTCGACGTGGGGACCGGGACGGGCACACTGGGGTTGGCCGCTGTCGAACGGTGGCCCAACGTGACGATCGACGCCATCGATGCGTCGGCCGAGATGATCGCCGCCGCGGAGGCGGCCCGCGACCGACGCCTGCCGCCCGAGGACCGTCCGAGATTCGTCGCGACGCTCGCGTTCGCCGATGCGCTGCCGTTCGAGGACGCGACGTTCGACGCCGCGATGTCCTCGTTCGTGCTCCAGCTCGTCCCCGACCGGCACCGGGCGCTGCGCGACATCCGCCGCACGCTTCGCCCGGGTGCGCCTCTGGCGATCGTCACGTGGCTGCGCGACACCACCGTCTGGCGACCGGACGAGATCGTCGACGACGTCCTCGACGAGTTCGGCGTCGCTGCGCCACCCGACGACGACGCCGACGAAGGTCCCGAAGATGCCGGCGATCCCGAGACCGTCCGAGCGCTCGTCGGCGAGCTCAGGCGCGCCGGCTTCCGCGCCGTCGATGGCGAGGCCACGACGCTCGACATCGGGTTCGATGTCGATGGCTACATCGGCTTCCTGACCGAGTTCGACGAACCCGCCCTGCTCGACGGCCTCGAACCGGCCGACCGAGTTCGGGCGCTCGCGACGCTCCGCGAGCGCCTCGGCGCGCTCGATCCCGGCGACCTGACGATGTCGGCACCGATCGTCCACGCCATCGGCCGCCGGTCGGGGTGAGGCCGACGCGGCGGCGCGACGCCTGACGCCTGGGCCCGCTTGCAGCGCGCGAGTAAAGGAGCTTGGGTCAGCCCTCGGAGTCGGAGCCGGAGTCGGCGCCACCCTCGGTCGCCCCTTCGGCGCCGGCCTCGGCCTCGCCCTCGGGGGCCTCGCCCTCGGCGGCGACAGCGACCGGCTCTTCCTCGACGCGCGGCGGCTGGACCTTGGCGATGATCTCATCACCGTCGGTCACGAGCGCAACGTCACCCGGGACGACGAGGTCCCGGACGTGGAGGGTCGTGTCGAAGTCCACCAGCGACGCAACCGAGTATTCGATCGACTGCGGCAGGTGATCGGGGAGTGCCCGGACACGGACCGACTCGATCGGGTGAAGCAGCGTGCCGTTGAGGTTCGCGACCGCGGGCGACTCACCGGTCGCCACCAGCGGCACATCCACGGTCAGCTCCTCGGTCATCCGGACGAGGAACAGGTCGACGTGGAGCGTCCGGCGGTTGACGGGATGCACCTGGATCGACGAGACGAGCACCGGCTGCGCCTTGTCGCCGTCGATCGACAGGTCGACGAGGGCATTCGGCCCGGAATGGCGGCGAAGCTGCTCGAACTCGTGCGCGTCGATCGAGACGCTGGCGGAGTCGATGCCATGCCCATACACGACGGCTGGCAGGCGGCCGGCATGGCGAAGGCGTGCGACCTTCTTGCCGGTCAGCTCACGATGTTCGGCGGCGAGCGTCGCTCGGGCGGTGGCCATGTCGTCGGGACCTCACGGTTGGGTGTCTGGGTCGTTCGGGCTGCGGCTCGCCGGCGGGGCCGGTGTGGCGAGGCGCCCGGATAGCGTCGGCTAGGGTACCACGGGTCGTCTCGATGACCACGTGCGCGGACCTCGCGGTCATTCGGCGCTGCCGGTGTAGCATCCCCGCGTGGCAGCCACCATCCTCATCGTCGAAGACGAACACGCGGTCGCGCGTGGCATCCAGTACGCCCTCCAGCAGGAGGGGTACGAGGTCGCGGTCGCACGCTCCGGGGAGGAGGGGCTCGAGATCGCGACGCGCCAGGCGCCCGACCTCGTGGTCCTCGACGTCCGGCTGCCCGGGATGGATGGCTTCGAGGTCCTCCGACGCCTTCGGGCGGCGGGCGCCAAGATGCCGGTCCTCGTCCTGACCGCGCGTGACGACGAGGTCGACAAGGTCATCGGGCTCGAGCTCGGTGCCGACGACTACCTGACGAAGCCGTTCGGGCTGCGCGAGCTGATGAGCCGCATCAAGGCACTCCTCCGCCGCTCCTACGGCGACCTCTCGGATGCCGTCGGCGGGCGCGTCATCCGTCACGGCGACCTGCTCATCGACCTCGAGCGGCGGCGCGTCCAGCGCGGCGACCGCCGGGTCAGCCTGACACCCACGGAGTTCGAGATCCTGCGGCACCTCGCGTCGCGGCCAGGTCGCGTCTACACCCGCTCGGAGCTGCTCGAGCTCCTGCGCGACTACGAGGCGCTCGATCAGGACGAGAAGACGATCAACGTGCACGTGAGCCATCTGCGCGACAAGATCGAGGACGACCCGGCGACCCCGACGTTCGTCCTGACGGTGCGGGGTGTCGGCTACGCCTTCGCCGAGCGCTGATCGACCGGTCGAGCGCCGCGCTCGCATGCCGGGTCGATTGCGCCGGCTCCTCCCGAGGACCTTCCAGGGCCGGCTGACCGGTGCGTTCCTGTTCGTCGTCACGCTCACGCTCGCGCTGGTGACGGTCCTCGTCATCAACCGGCTCGACGACTACTTCACGAGCCAGCAGCGGGCCGACCTCGATCAGCGGTCCAAGTCGGTCGAGACGTACGTGACCGGCGTCGCGGACGCGTACGCGGATGGCAACCCCGTCGTCGGTGTCGATGGCCACGTGGACAGCGAAGTCCTGACGACGATGGCGGACCATTCGCTCCAGCGGTTCATCGCCGACCGGCTGGGCCAGGCGGACGTCCAGATCGCATTCGGGCGGTTCGTGTCCGATGGCGAGACGAAGACCTTCGTCCCGGCCGTGGACGCTCCGATCCTGCTCCACCTCGAGGCGCCGCCTGCGCCCGGCCAGACCCAGGAGAAGGATGTCGGCTGGAGCCAGGAGTACGGAGCGGGCGATGTCTTCACGCCGTATGCGCTGCGGGTCACGCTGTCGAACCCATACACGTTCCGTGCCACCGCGCTCGCGAACGTCACCGGGCTGCTCGCGGCGATCGCCCTCTTCGCCCTCGGCCTGTCGGTCTTCGTGTCGGCGCTGATGGCCCGCCGGTTCACGACGCCGCTCCGTCGGCTGACCGAGGCGTCACGAGGGCTCGCCGAGGGCGACCTCAGCCGTCGCGTGCCGCCCAAGGAGGTCCGCGCCGGCTCATCCGAGCTTGCCGAGCTCGCCGTCCAGTTCAACGCGATGGCCGACCGCCTCCAGGAGAGCGTCGAGATCATCCGTCGTGACCGCGATCGGAGCCGCGACTTCCTGGCCGATGTCTCGCACGAGCTGCGGACGCCGCTCGCCGCGCTCCGGACGTTCAACGAGCTGCTGACCGAGGGCGCCGCGGACGACCCCGAGGCGCGTGCGGAGTTCCTCGAGTCGAGTGGCCAGCAGATCGAGCGGCTCGACTGGCTCGCGCAGAACCTGCTCGAGCTCTCCAAGCTCGACTCCGGGCTCGTCCTGCTCGACCTCCGGCCCGACGACCTTCGTGCGGCGGTCGAATCCGCGGTCGAGCAGAACCGCGCGGCTGCGAAGCGGCGCGGCGTGGTCGTGACGCTTCACCTACCGACGTCACCGATCAGGATCCGGCACGACCCGCCACGCGTGGGCCAGGTCGTGGCGAACCTCGTGGCGAACGCGATCAAGTTCACTCCCCGCGGGGGATCGGTTGCCGTGGACGTCGCCGCGATGCCCGACGGCGCGCGCATCGACGTGACCGACACGGGCGTCGGCATCGAACCGACCGAGATGCCACACATCTTCGAGCGGTTCTACCGCGGTTCCCGGGCGAACGAGGCCCGCGGGAGCGGGAGTGGGCTCGGGCTCGCGATCGTCCGGTCGATCGTGGATATGCATGGCGGCACGGTCGAGGTCGAGAGCCAGGTCGGACGCGGGACGCGCTTCGTCGTCACGCTCCCGCGCGACCCGCGACTCGTCGAGGGGACGCCTGCGGCGCAGGAGGCGGCCGTCGCCTCTGCGGCTGACGCGCGCGCCCGGTCCGTGCCTCGCGTCTTGCCTCCCGCCGATATGTCCGTCCCGCCCGAAGCGCAAATCGCGAACGTGCAGGAAACTTCACCGTAGGAACGGTCGGGGATCAACCCACGGCCCGCACCATTCGACACAACGACCCCGGCCGCTCACCGGCCCGATCCTCAACAAGGGACCTGCCCTGACCATGCACGACGAACCGCCCGACGCCGACGCTCCCGTCCCCGGTGGTCCTGGCGACCTGACCCAGCGACACCCGACGGTCCCGGCCGACGCGGGCGATGTGCGCGAGACCGGCGGCAGCGGCGACCCAAGCGAGATCGCCGCGACCGCGACCCCAGGCGACTCCTCCATGGCAACCTCGGCCGGGCCCACCGCGCCCTCGGATCGCGCGACCTGGGCCGCGACCGAGCCCGTGGACCCGTACGGCGCGCCGCCGGCAAGCTACACGCCGAGCCCGGAGCCGCGCGCCGACTGGGCCCGCTCGTGGAGCGAGACCGCACCCGTGACTCCCGAACGATGGTACGAGCCGGCCGCGACGCCGCCTCCGACCGAGGCCGTCGTCCCGCCGAGGCGTTCCGACCGCCGCGGCGGCTCGCTCGTCGTCGCGTCGATCCTGTCCGCGGTCCTCGCATCGGTCGGCACGGTCGCCGCGCTGACTGCCGCCGGGGCGCTTGATCGCCCGGCACCGGCATCTGCGAGCGTCCCGCAAGCGACGAGCGTCGGCACCGTCCAGCCCGTGGCCATCGATGAGTCGTCCGCGACGATCGCCGTCGCATCCAAGGTCAGCCCGGCGGTCGTTCGGATCACGGTCACGGGCACGACCAACGCGGGCAACAACGGCGTCATCCCGGAGACCGGCGTCGGATCGGGGGTCATCTTCGACAGCAACGGCTGGATCCTCACCAATCACCACGTCGTCGAAGGCGCCGACTCGCTGACCGTCCAGATGAACGACGGCAAGAGCTACCCGGCGACCGTCTACGGCATCGACACGCTGACCGACCTCGCGATCGTGAAGAACGACGTCACGGGCCTGCCGACGGCAGCCCTG
>JBJMNA010000306.1:0-5633 GCA_045804485.1 Chloroflexota bacterium | reverse complement strand
GTCGCCATCACGGCGAGCCGGCGCTCGTCGAGGAGCCCGTCCAACTGCTCGACGGAGAGGCCGCGGTTCACCCGGGCATCCTAGCAGTCGGCCGGTCTACCATCGGCTCGTGGCAGCACAGACGTGGGTCGAACCGGTCGTCCTCGAGGGCGATCGCGTCCGGCTGGAGCCGCTCCGTACGGATCATCTCGCGGACCTCTCGCTCGTCGCCTTCGACGAGCCGCTGTGGCGCTGGACGATCATGGGGCCGCAGGACGAGGCCGGGCTTCGGCGCTGGGTCGAGACGGCGCTGGCGAACGCCGAGACCGGGATCGAGAGGCCGTTCGCGACGGTGGATCGAGCGACGGGCCGGGCGATCGGGAGCAGCCGGTTCCTCTCGATCGTCCCCGAGCATCGACGGCTGGAGATCGGCTGGACATGGGTCGGCACCGCTTGGCAGCGGACGGGCGCGAACCGCGAGGCCAAGCTGCTTCAGCTGACGCACGCCTTCGAGACGCTCGACGCGCAGCGGGTCGAGTTCAAGACCCACGCGCGGAACGAGCGCTCGCGGAACGCGCTCGCGGGCATCGGCGCGACGTTCGAGGGCGTATTCCGCAACCACATGATCATGCCCGACGGCTCGGTCCGAGACTCGGCGTACTTCAGCATCACCGCCGATGAATGGCCCGCGATCAAGGCTCGGCTCGTCGCCGGGCTCGTATCATCGCGAGGACCGTTGCCCTGACGGTCGCCGGCCGTCACGTCGTCATCCGCTTGGAGGGACCGCCTTGAGAGGCTTCATCGTCGGCACGATCATCACGGCGATCGCGTTCTACATCCTCACGAGGTTCCTGCCGGATTACGTCTCGTACGACGGCCAGCCGATCGGCTTGCTCGTACTTGCCGCGATCTTCGGCGTCGTCAACGGCTTCATCGGGCCGATCGTCCGGACCCTGGCGCTGCCACTCACGTTCATGACCATGGGCCTGGTCGGTTTCGCGATCAACGCCGGGCTTCTCCTCCTGACCGCGTTCATCTCGCAGGCGCTCGGATTCGACCTGAAGGTGGGCGACTTCCCGCCGACATTGCTCTCGATCGACACGATCGTCGCCGCCGTTATCGGGGCGATCGTCCTGAGCCTGGTCAGCACTGCCGTCCGGCTTGTCATCCGCGACTGACGAGGGCGTCGCGGCGGCGCTGCGCGCGGCGGCCCAGCGGTTCGGGACGCCTGCCTACGTCACGGACCTCGCCGCGCTCGACGAGGCAGCGGCGGCCGTACGAGCCGCCTTCCCGAACCCGTGGGTCCGGCAGTACTCGGTCAAAGCCAACGACGTCCCAGCGATCGTCGCGGAGGTCGCGGCGCGCGGGTTCGGGGCGAACGCCGTCTCGCGCGGGGAGTGGCGAGCGGCGACCCAGGCCGGGCTTCCGAACGAGAGGATCACCCTGGAAGGCATCGGCAAGACCGACGCGGACCTGCGGGCGGCGGTCCGCGCCGCTGCGAGGAGCACGCCCCTCGCCTGGGTCGCGCTCGAATCGGCTGACGAGGCGGAGGTGCTCGCGCGGATGGCGCAGCGCGCGGGTCTCGGCCGCAACGGGACGCCGCCGCTCGACGTCCTCGTGAGGCTGAACCCCGATGTCAGCCCCGAGACGATCGACGTCCTGGCCGTGGGAGCCGGCGCCTCCAAGTTCGGCATGACCGAGACCGAGGCGACCGCGGTGGTCGGCTGGCTCGCGAGCACCGGCCGTGGTGCGATCCGGCCGCGCGGCGTCCACCTCCATGTCGGCTCGCAGCTCCGGGCCGTCGACGCGTGGCGCGATGCCGTCCGCCGCGGGCTCGCGGTGGTCGCGCTCCTGCGGGGCACGCTCGAGACGTTCGACACGCTCGACGTTGGTGGCGGGTTCCCGGTCGTCCCGGCCGGCGAGGCGGCGCCGGGACCCGAGCGGTTCGCGCGCGAGGTGCCGCGCCTGCTCGATGCTCTGCCCGAGGACCGGCGTCCGACCCGTTTTGCCATCGAGCCCGGGCGCGCCCTCGTCGCCCGTTCGGGCTGGCTCCTGTCCCGCGTGCTCCACGTGCGCGAGCGAGGCGGCCGGCAGGTCGTCATCGACGCCGGGATGACGGAGCTGATCCGGCCGGCGCTCTACGGTGTCGTCCATCCGATCGTCGCACTCACGTCCCTCGGGCGAACTGTCGACGCGAACGCACCGGCCGCCACTCCGGGATCCGATGCGGCCCCGACTCGCGTCGAGGGCCCGATCTGCGAATCCACCGACGCACTCGGTATCCACGACCTCCCACGGCTCCGACGCGGCGACATCGTCGCGATCCAGGACGCGGGGGCGTACGCCGCCTCGCTCGCCTCGACCTACAACGGCCGGCCGCGTCCGCCGCAGGTCTTCATCGACCCCGACGGCGGTCTCCGGCTCGCGCGCGCGGGCGGCCGGTGAACGGCTCTATCCTGCGGGCGATGCGACGTCTCGCTGCGCTGCTGCCGGTCCTCGCGCTGTCGCTCTTCCTCGCCGGCGTCGCGCGTGCGGCCGCCGTCCCGCCAGGTCCGCCCTTCCCTGAGCCCCAGACGGACGTCGCCGTCTACGACTACGCCGGGATCCTCTCCACGACGGCCATCGCGGACGCCGAACGCGCGATCGATGCGATCGAGGCACGGACGGGCGCCGAGGTCGTCGTCTACACCCAGGACAGCGGCGAAGACGCGCTCACGCCGGCGGAGACTGAAGCGAAGGCGCGCGCATTGATGGACCAATGGGGCGTCGGTCGCAAGGGCTTCAACGACGGCCTCGTGATCTTCTTCGACATGGAGCCGAACCTCGAGCACGGCCAGGTCCAGCTGTATGCGGGTCCCGGGTTCGAAGAGGCCTTCCTCTCGAACAGCGAACGGCAGGCGATCTTCGAGAACGAGATGCTCCCCTACCTCCGTGAGGGCGACTTCGATGGCGCGCTCGCAGCCGCGATCACCGAGATCGACGCGGCCACGACGCCGGAACACGCGGCCGAGCTCCAGCGCTCGCGCCAGATCAACGCGGTGCTGGGGCTCGTCGGTGCGCCGATCGTCTTCCTCGGGCTGTCCGGCTGGGCGTTCTTCCACTGGCGCCGGTACGGCAAGGACCCTGTCTATCTCGACGACCCGTCGATCCTCATGCCGGCGCCACCGCCCGATCTGACCGCCGCGTCCGGCGCGATGGTCATGGATGGCTCGACCTCGCGACGGGCACTGACGACCGCGATGCTGGATCTCGCGTCGCGCGGGCTTGTCGCGTTCCGCGAGGAATCGAGCGGCCTCCTACCGTTCGGCGCGAAGAAGGTCGGGATCGACGTGAGGCCTGCCGCTGGAGCGCCCGAAGTCCAGGCACAGCGTGGGCTCAACGCACGACGTCCCACCGGACCCGCCGAAGAGGTCGCGCTCCAGAAGCTGCGATCGCTCGGCGGATCGGACGACGGTTTCATCAGCCCGGACGACCTGCCGAAGTTCGGGGCGGATGTGGCCGCCTTCGACACCGCGCTCGAGGACCACGTCGTCGAACGTGGCTGGTTCGGCGAGCGGCCGAGCAAGGTCGCGTCGCGCTGGACGGGCCGCGGCGTCCTGGCGATCATCGCCGGCGCGATCGGCATCTGGGCCGGCTTGAACGTCCCCATCTCGGGGCTGACGCTGATCGGTGCTGCCGCGGTCGCCGGCGGCATCGTCATCCTGCTCTTCGCCCGCGTGATGCCCGCCGTGACGATCCCGGGCTCGGTGATCCGGGCGATGCTCCTCGCCTATCGACGGACGCTCCAGAAGACGATGGAGCAGGCGCGCTCGATGGATCAGGTCGTCGCCGAGGCTCGCCTGCCGTGGCTCGACACGCCCGATCAGGCGGTGGTGTGGGGCACCGCGCTCGGGCTCCAGAGCGAGATCGAGAACGTCCTGTCGCGAAGCCTGCAGGACGTCAAGGCGGGCACCGCCCACGGGACCGTCCCGTACTTCCCCATGTGGTACCAGACCTCGAACGGATCGTCATTCCTCGGTTCGTCGGCCGCCGCCGGCAGCGGCGCGAGCATGTTCTCGGACTCCGGGATCCCGGATGTCGGCGGGATGATGTCAGCGCTCGGCACGATCGGGAACTCGCCGGCGTCGTCGGGCGGCGGTGGCGGCGGCTTCGGTGGCGGGGGATCTGGCGGTGGCGGCGGTGGTGCCGGCGGAGGCTTCTAGCGGCCGACCCGTGACGGCCGGACGCGTCAGGCGCCGAACATCTCGCGGCAGCCATCCAGTCCCTCGATCGTGACCTGACTCCGCAGCCGGGCGCGCCAGCCGTCGACCGTCATCTGGAACTTCTGCGTCTCGCGGGCGACACCTTCCGGCGCGAGACTCCCCGAGCCGGCCGGCTCGTAGCCGAGCGACCGCGAGACGCCGTTCGACGGGCCGTTGTCGAGGAACGCCTCGGTCGTTGCGAGTCGCGCGCCAAGCCCGTCGAACGCGAACGCGAGGACCGCCTCACGCATCTCCTTGCCGAACCCACGACCCTGGGACGCGCGTCCGAGCCACGATCCCGTGTGGACCGTCCGGGTGGTGGCGAACTCGGCCGCGTCGACCGATTGCGACCCGATCGGCTGGCCGTCGTGCTCGACCATCAGGTGGAGGAACCAGCGATCCGGTGACCACGTCCCGCGGGCCGCCCAGTGGTGCTGGAGGAAGCCCCGCTCGAAGAGTGGGCTCGGGACCGTCGACCACGCGACACCGAAGGGCATCGTCCCGGGCTCGTGGATGCCGGCCCTGGCCAGCTCCATCAACGGGATGAGGTCGTCGTCGGCCGGGAGCCGGAGAACGAGGCGAGCGGTCCGGATGCGGAGCCCGAAGGGCGGCCAGGCAGCGGTCATCGAGGTCCGGACACCCATGGGCGCCCGACGGTACACTCCGGCCATGGGTGCTGTCGAGACGATGGAAGACTTCTTCGAGAAGCTGAATGCCGGCGAACGCGAGGCCGCGGTCGCGCTGATGGACGAGAAGACGGAGATGCGCGTGCACGTCGGTGACAGCGTGCAGACGCTCCGCGGCGTCGAGCGCGTGGGAGGTTGGTTCCTGCGCGGCGATCAGGGATTGCGCATGATCCCCGGCGACATCCGCGACACCGGAAACACCTGGGAGGCAGACCTCCTGGTGGTCCGGCCCGGGGCGCAGAGCCAGCACATCGACGCGACGTTCCGCGTCGAAGCGGGCAAGATCACGGCGATCAACATCGCCCCCCGCTAGCACGGGCGCCCTGGGCGTGGCGGCTCACTAGGGAGCGGTCGACCCCGTCGGCTTGGCGGTCGGCGCGATGCTCGGCGCGGCCGATCCCGTCGGGATGATGATCTCCTGGCCGAGCGAGATCTTGTTCGGGTTCGTGATCGTCGGGTTTGCTGCGAGCAGGTCCTCAAGCTGGACGTCGAACTTGTTGGCTACCTTCGAGAGCGTGTCGCCCTTCTTGATGACGTATACGACGGGCGTCGGGGCGGGGATTGCCGTCGGTGAGGCGCTCGCGGCGGACGCCGGGCCGCTCGCCTTGGGGCTCGCGCTCGACGACGATCCGCCGCCGCCGAACCCGATGATCGCCGGCAGCATGAACAGGATGAGCGCAGCGATGCCGAGCGCGCCGGCGAACAGCGCCGCGCGGGGCACGCCCCG
>JBJMNA010000305.1:0-7815 GCA_045804485.1 Chloroflexota bacterium | reverse complement strand
ATCTCGATCACGCTCGCGCCGCTCGTCCTGGCGTTGACGGTGAGGGTCACCCGCGACCTCGGCTACGCGCCATCCGTGCTCGGGCTGATCCTGGCTGCGTACGGAGTCGGGACGGTCACGGGCGCGCTCGTCGCCGCGCGTCGGATCGGACGGTGGCGCGTCGCCGTCGTGCTCATCGGCGGCAATCTCGCGCTCGGGCTCTCGCTCATCGTCCTCGCGGTCGCCGCGGAGATCCCGGTCTTGCTCGTCGTGTCGGCGGTGGCCGGCGTCGCGCAGTCGATGATCCTGCTGACCTATATCACGCTCCGGACGGCCTACTCGCCTGACGCTCTGCTCGGGCGGATCGGCAGCACGGCCCGGAGCGTCTCGCTCGGGCTTCAACCGATCGGCCTGCTCGTGGGAGGAGCCCTGACGGACGCGACGAGTGGGTCGGCGACGGTCGCGGTGATCGGCGTCGTCCTTGCCGTTGCGAGCATCGTCGTGCTGCCGGTCCGCGCGCTCCGAAGCGCGACGCTCGTCCCCCGCTAGCGGGGCGTCAGGCGGCGAGCGCCACGGAGGCCGTCGAGGGATCGGCGGCGAGCTCGACGACGATCGAGCAGGTCGGGCAGGCGACCGAGTCGCCGGCGCCGTCGCTCGCGGCCGTCATCGGACCGGAACACCAGGGGCAGTCGATGTCGAAGTCGAGTTCGAGGTGCGTCTTCATGTGCACACCGTGACGCGCGTGCGTGACAGCTAGCGTGTCACGGCACCTTCGAGTATCGGAAACAGCCCGGCAGATGGTCGTCGACGAGCCCGACGCTCTGCATGAACGCATAGACGATCGTCGAGCCGACGAATCGGAATCCCCGTCTCCGGAGGTCGGCGGACAGACCGTCCGACGCCGGCGTCGTGGCGGGGATGTCGCCCGCGCGCGCGGTCGGTGGCAGCCGGCGTGGTGGCGGCGGGACGTGTCGGGCAAGGTAGGCCGCGAACGACCCGGCCTCGGCCGCGGTGTCGAGCAAGGCCGCGGCATTGCCGATCGTCGCGTCGATCTTGGCCGCGTTTCGCACGATCCCCGCGTCGCCCATCAGCCGCGCGCGATCCGCGGCGTCGAAGGCGGCCACGGCAGCTGGCTCGAATCCGTCGAACGCCTCGCGGAACGCGGCTCGCTTGCGCAGGATCGTCGACCACGACAGGCCCGCTTGGAACGACTCGAGCGCGAGCCGCTCGAACAGCTCGGTGTCGTCCGTGACCGGTCGTCCCCATTCATCGTCGTGGTAGGCGACCATCAGCGGATCCGGGTTCGGACGGTCGGCGCCGGCCCACGCGCAGCGCTCTCGTGGCTCGATCATCGGACCGCGAGGATAGCGCTCGTCAGGGGATCGGCGCGGTCCCGAAGAGCGTGCTCCGAAGCAGTGGGTCGGAAGCAGGCCGGCGGGCGTTGAAGACAGATCGGAAGACCTCGCCCGAGACCGTCCTGGTGCCGCGAGAGCCGATGAGGCGGACGCTGATCAGGCGCCCCGACACGCCACGATCCCGCAGGTCGAGCGCGATCAGCGTCCCGGCGTTCGTGCGGGAGTCGGCCGCGAACCAGGCAGAGAGCTGTGCCACGGTGTAGGTCCTTGTCGCCCATGTGGCGTACGGCGACGCGGCGTCGTATGACCCGCCGTCGGGTGCCCGGTCGAGCGATCCCCGGAGATACGTGACGACCCCTGCCACCTTCGCGCCCGTCGCCGAGGTGTAGACGTTCTCGTTGTTCTCGGTGCCCCCACCGCCCGCGGAGTGGTAGAGCGTGTTGGCGATCGAGCTGCCGCTGCGCAGAACGACACCGGCGGTGGCACGGATGATCGCGTTCGTCGTGGCCCTCTCGCCCTTTGCGCCGTGGTAGACCTGTGACGCGGAGGTGTCGACCACGTCGTAGTACGAGACTCCGGGCCGGACTCGGCGAGCGGCGTACGAGCGCGAGGCGATCGTCTGGGCCTCGAGCGCCGCGGCCGGCCACGCCGACGACATCTCGACCGGGACGACGCCCCGGAGGTAGGTCTCCAGCGGGAGGTCGTTCACGACCGTGGCGAGCGGGGCGGCCGTGGAGGCCTTGACGCGGATCAGCCCGCGGTACTCGTCGTAGCTGCCCGGCTTGGAATCGAGCTGGAGCCGCGTCGAGCCAGTGGCGCCCCGGACGACCAGCGACGACGGCTTCGCACCGCTGTACAGCACGCTGCCGTCGGCGGCGGTGACCCGGATCCTCCACGTCGTGAGCGACCCGGAGGTCGACGGGATGACGCGCAGGCCGGCGTCAGCCGGGAACGTCGCCGCGACAGCGTCGATGGTCCATGGCCCGCGCCGACCGTAGATGAGGAGCGGCGTCCGCGCCGTCGCGTGGAACCGGTACAGGACCCGCACGCGGATCCGCGTCGTGGTCGGGACCGTTCCGAGCCGCGCTCCCTGGTAGTAGTGGGCCAGGATCGTGGCGGCATCCTGCCCCGCGACGGCTCGACCACGTGCGCCGTACTGCGACATACCGACGCCATGGCCGTAGCCCCGGCCGAAGAACGTGACGGTCGATCGGAGCACGGTCGGCCCTGGCGTCGGTGTCGGCGTGGGCGTGGGGGTCGGCGTCGGTGTGGGCGTCGGTGTCGGTTCGGAGCTGGGCTGGGTGCTCGGATCTCCGCTCGGTGGGGCCCCACTCGCATCGGCTGCATGGACCACGCGCGGGCCACCGCCGAGGCTCGCACACGCCATGACGAGCACGATGAGGAAGGATCCGATGACGAGCGTCGATCGATCGTGCGCGGCACGGCGAGGGGGGAGCGTGGGCGGCACAGATCACTCCGGTGCGGTGAGGGAGGGATGATGCGACCCGACCCTCCACCTCGACCATGACCCAACGGGGCCATGACCCTGGTACCGCCAGCGGCCCTCGCGGCTACCCTGTGCGCGTGGCGATCCGGTGCTTCCTCGGCCATGGCGCGAGCGGCACGGCGGCCAGCATGGCGCCGTTCGTGGACGGTCTCCGCGCGCGCGGGGTCGATGCCACCGCGATCGACCTGCCGAAACGGAAAGCCGAGGACGCGGTCCCGGCCTTCCACCTGGTCGTGCCCGAGGGCCGTGACGTTGCTGTCGGTGGGCACTCGTTCGGTGGTCGCGTCGCGAGCCTTGCGGCGGCCGAACCGGACGCGCCCTATGCCGGGCTCGTGCTGTTCAGCTATCCGCTCCACCCGCCGGGGTCGCCCGAGCGCACGGAGGCACGGATCGCCCACTGGCCATCGATCCGGTGCCCTGTGCTGCTGCTGTCGGGCGAGTCGGATCCGTTCGCGCGGATCGAGCTGCTGAGAGCCAGGGTGTCGCTCCTTCCCCACGCCGAGCTCGTCACCTATCCCGGGCTCGGGCACACCCTCAAGCCTGTCCTCGACGACGCCCTCGATCGCACGGCAGCCTTCCTCGGGGGGCTCCCGACCGCCTGACGGCATCGCGTCGCGGTCCACTCGAGGGGGACCGGCCCCCGGTGAGCGGGTTGCCACCTCGAGTTTCGGCTCTTATCCTGTCCCTCCCCCAGGTGCCGCTCGACCGACCCCACGGTCGCCGGCTTCAACCATGCACGTCGCCGGAGGAGACCCGGCGACCCGGCCATCGTTCGGCGCGCTCACCGCGCCGTCCCGGCAGGAAGGAGCTCCATTGCGAGTGCTGTCCGGCCGCCTGAAGGCGGTCCTCGTCGCGACGTTCGCGGCGGCCATCCTCATCGGCAGTGTCGCGCCGACGGCGACGCTCGCGTCGGACCCGCCAGGTCTTGCGCGGTTCATGTATGCACTCGGCAAGGTCGAGTCGGGCGGTGACTACTACGCCCGGAACGCCTCGTCCGGGGCGTACGGCAAGTACCAGATCATGCCGGCGAGCTGGCGCGCATGGGCCGGCCGGTATCTCGATGATCCGAGCGCCAGGACGACGCCGGCCAACCAGGACGCCGTCGCCGCGGGCAAGCTCCGGAGCCTGCACGCCAGCCTCGGGACGTGGCGGCGTACCGCCTACTGGTGGCTGACAGGCTCGAGCAGGACGTCGGGCTGGTCCAGTTCCGCGACGAGATACGTCGACCGGCTGATGGCCATCTATCGGTCGACCACGACCGCTGACATCCCGTTCAGGACGACCAGCGTCACGGCCTGGAACGTCGTGCTCTTCTCGGAGAAGAACGCCCGGATCACCTACACGGGCACGTGGAAGTCGGCCAGCGATGTGCGCTACCGCGGTGACACGGCAGCCTACTCGAAGGAGGCGGGGGCGACTGCGACCCTCCGCTTCAGCGGCCGGAAGGTCATCTGGATGGGGCCGGTCGGACCGACCCGCGGCAGGGCGAAGATCACCATCGACGGCACGTACGTCAAGACGATCGATCTCGTGGCCAGCCGCTTCAGCGCGCACCACGCGCTCTTCTCGAAAAGCTGGGCGGGAGCGGGACCGCACACACTGAGGATCACCGTGGTCGGGACGCCCGGTCGCCCGTCGGTCGGGATCGACGGGTTCAGCGTGACCCTCTGACGCGCGTGCGGTCGGTCATCGCGCGGCGGTGACCTCGATCTCGATCGAGTAGTCCGCGGCCAGGGCGGTCACACCGACGGTCGCCCTGGCCGGGGGCTCGCTCGGGAAATAGGCGCGGTAGACCGCGTTCATCGCCGCGAAATCGGCGAAGTCGCGCAGGTAGATCGTGCACCGGACGACGTCGGCGTAACCGAGCCCGACAGCCTCCAGCAGCCGGCCGACGTTGTCGAGCATCGCTCGTGTCTCGGCCTCGATGCCGCCGGGGACGGCGCCGTGACCGCCGGGCACGTCACCGACCTGCCCGGCAACGAAGACGAAACCATTCGCCTCGACGACCTTCGAGAACGGATACTCGCCGGGCTCGAGCCCGGGCGCGGTCGGGACGGTCTTGGGCATGGCTCGCCTCCTTCGCTCGTCGGTGGGCCGACAGCGTAAGCGAAGCGTCAGAGCCGGCGGTCGGCCGCCTCGACGGCGCGGGCCGACCACCACGCGAGGTCGTCGGCCGCCGAGACGCCCGACGGCAGCACGTCACCCGCCTCGGCGTCAAGACCCTTTCGCCAGCCGCGCAGCAGGAGCCCGACGATCCACGTCAGGTCGAGCTGGGCGCCCCAGTCGCCGATCGTCGCGTCCAGGCCACGAGGCGGCAGGCGGTCGGGGTGCCGCTCGATCGCCGGGCCGACCGACGGTCCGGTCAGCCAGGGATTGCCGACGGGCAATGTCTCGTTCGCCGCCCGCACGGCTGCGACGTGATACGTCCGCATCACGTCGTCGGGCGTCGCGCGGATGCTCGAGCTGTTCGACACCAGCAGCCAGCCGAGCTCGACCGCGACGGGGGCGAGCGACATCATCTGCCAGTCGATGAGCGCGACCCGGCCGTCGCCGAGCGGCGCGACATTGGCAAGCTTGAGGTCGCCGTGGAGGCCCGTCTTCGGCAATCGGCCGAGCGCCTCGAGGAGCGGGTTCGGATCGTCGGAAAGTGTCTCGATGAGCGCCCGAGCGGCGGATGACGTACGCCGGTCGAACGCATCCCAGCCCGCCAGGAACCGGTCGCCGATGGTCAGGCCCTCCGCGCCGTACCCCTCGGCGGCCGGTCGCGAGAGCAGCAGCAGGCGCTCGCGAAGCGGACACCATGGCCAGTCCCAATCGGGTGTCGTCGCGTGATAGTCCGCCCAGGGCATCGCGTGGAGGCGCGCGACGGCATCGATCACGAGGTCGAGCGTCGACTCGGCGACGGGTTCCTCCCAGCGGATGAGATCCCGGGACAGATCCGGCATGAGGATCGCGACGGCGTCGCCGGCCGAGCCCGTGCCGAGGTAGGGCGCGACGAGCGGCTCGACCAGTCGCGTCCCGTTGCCGGCCACGACCGACTCGCGCAGCGCGATGTCGCGTGTCGCCCGGACGATCCAGTCGAGCGCGGACGAGGTGCGCTTCAGGACGAACCGTTCAGGTCCGCGGCTGATCGTCGTCAGGCGCGATCCGGACCAGCCGTCGTTCGGAAGATCCTCCTCGGGGAGCCCGTCGAGCCCGTGACGCTCGAGCAGCTGACGAAGCGAGTACGTCGTCCGACCGTCAGCAGGGCGCTGGGACGTCGTCCGCGCCGTCGGGGCCGCCGTCCAGGTAGACGACGTGTGAATCCGGGCAGTTGCGCGTCAGGACGACGACGAGCGGATCGGTGTCGGAGGCGTTCGCTTCGACGTGGATTTCGCCCGCCGGGATGTAGACGAAGTCGCCCGCTTCCGCTTCGAACGCATGCTCGAGGCCTGTCGGGCCATATGTGTACGACGCCGCGCCTGTCAGGACGTAGATCGACGTCTCGCAGTCGCCGTGGTGGTGGATCCGCGTCCTGTCGCCCGCGGCTGTCGAGACGATCGATGAGTAGAGCCGGGCCGACCCGACCGTCGGCGTCGAGATCGCGATCGACCGCTCCATACCCGGATGCTGGCCGATCGTCGTGATGCGGTCGGACGGGCGGATGCGGACGGCCATGGCCCCGATGGTACGCGAGCCAGGTCGCCCAACGGCATCGGCTTGTAACGGTCAGGTCCGCCCGCGTGATGAGACGGTCTCGACCCGGCCGTCAGACTGTGCCGTGCCCCCAGGGGAGGCGAGAACATGGATCAAGGCAAACGCGAGCGGATCGAGCTGCGCGGGCAGAGCCGCTACATACGGCGCGACAGTCGCGGCCGTTTCACCTCAGACCAGGTGGACGTCGGCCGGTCGTCGCGGAGCGACCAGCAGCAGCATTCGTCGACCGTCTCCAAGCGGGGACAGGGCGACCGGGGCGATCGCCCGAGCCGCACGTCGAGCTGACCTTTTCCGATCATCCGCGCTGCGCCCACGGCGCGGCGCGGTTTCGTTCGCGCACGCCGCTACCATCGGTGGCGTGGCGCCCTGGACCCCCGACCCGCGTCTCCATCCGCGCTTCCCGCTGGTCGACGGAGGCTCGCCGCTGACGCGACTGCCCCGGTTCGCCGCCGCCCTCGGTGGTCGCTGTGAGATCTGGATCAAGCGCGAAGACCTTCTGCCACTCGCATTCGGCGGCAACAAGATCCGCAGCCTCGAGTACCTCGTCGGCGCGGCCCTCGCCGAGGGCGCCGATTGCCTCGTCACCACCGGCCGACGCTGGTCGAACCACGCCCGCCTGACCGCCGCCGCCGGTGCGCGCGCCGGACTCGAGGTCCATCTCGTCCTGTCCGGACCGCCGACCGAGCCGCCGAACCCGGGTGTCGTGCTCGACGAGCTGCTCGGCGCGACCGTCCACCACGCAGCGACCGCCGACCGTGCGGAGCGGTCCGCATTGCTCGATTACGTCGTCGCCGAGCTCCGCGCCGGCGGCCGCAAGCCGCACGTGATCCCCACGGGCGGTGGGAGCGTCACGGGTGCGATCGGGCAGGTGACGGCCGCCCTCGAGCTCCTCGCCGACGGTCGCGCACAGGACGTCGCGTTCGATGACGTGATCGTGCCGTCCGCGACCGGTGGGACACAGGCGGGCCTCCTCGTCGGCGCGCGGACCGGCGGCTCGCCCATGACCATCCACGGTGTCGCGGTCGTGGCGCCCGACGAGCTTCACGCCGCGGTGACGGGCCTCGTCGCGGGTCTCGCCGGTGTGCCGGGGCTGGCGCGCGTTCCGGACGGCGAGATCGTCATCGACTCGACGCAGCTCGGCGCCGGCTACGGCCGGCGCACGGTGGCGGCGGACGAAGCGACCCGGCTCCTCGCGCGGACGGAGGGGATCCTCGTCGACCCGATCTACACCGCGAAGGCGGTCGCCGCCCTGGTCGCGCTGGCGCGGTCAGGCACCCT
>JBJMNA010000304.1:0-20885 GCA_045804485.1 Chloroflexota bacterium | reverse complement strand
GACGGCGCTCGGCGATGAGTGGCTCGACGCCATCCGCGACGAAGCGACGCGCCGGAGCCTCGGCCCGCTCGCGCGCGAGACGCGCATCGTCGACGGCGGGGTCGGCGAAGACCTCACGCTCCTCGGCGCCTGCGCCATGGTGCTCACGAGCGAGCTCGGCCTGACGGTGCACGGATGACCGACGGCTCGATCCGCCCGACCGACGGCACGACCCGCGCGAGCGCGACTGCCCGGGCCGCCGACGCCTCCACCGACGGCCACGCCCCCGCCGCCACGCGCCCGCTGCTCGTCGGCGTCGATGTCGGCGGCACCAAGATCGCGGTCCTCGTGGTGGACCGCGACAACACGGTCGTCGCCAGCGACGTCGCGCCGACCGAGGCCAAGCCCCAGGAATACGCCACCGACATCATCGCGTCGGTCGTCGAGACGACGCTCTCGAACGCGCACGCGAGCATCGACGACGTCCGCGCCATCGGCGTCGGCGTCCCCGGCCGCGTCGACCCCCTCACCGGCTCCGTGACCCTCGCCGTCAACCTCGGCTGGTCGGACCTCCGGCTCGGCCCGGAGCTCGAAGCCCGGCTCGGGCGCCCGACCGTCGTCGAGAACGACGTCCGTGCGGCCGCGCTCGGCCTCCACCGCCGGCGCGTCGTCGGCAAGATCGACAACCTGGCGTATCTCGCGGTCGGGACGGGCGTCTCGGCGGGCGTGATGCTCGACGGCAGCCTCCACCGCGGCGCGCGCGGCCTCGCCGGCGAGATCGGCCACGTCATCGCGGAACCGGGCGGCGCCCGCTGCGCCTGCGGCCAGGACGGCTGCCTCGAGACGCTCATCGCGGGCTCCGGCATCGCCCGGCAGGCGCGCGCCGCGATCGCCGCCGGCCGCGCGACGACCATGCCGCCCGAGGCGACGGCGGTCGATGTCTATACGGCCGCCGCCGACGGCGACCCCCTCGCCACGGAGATCGCCGACGCCGTCGGCCGTCGCCTGGCCTGGGCGATCCATCTGCTGGTGATGGCCTACGACGTCGAGCGTGTCGTGCTCGGCGGCGGGGTCAGCCATGCGGGCGAGACGTTCATGCGCCCGATCCGGCACGAGCTGGACCGGATGCGCGCGTCGTCGGCGCTCGCGCGGGAGCAACTGACCGACGACATCGTCGAGTTGCTGCCACCCGGTGCGGATGCCGGGGCGTGGGGCGCGGTGATCATCGCCGGCGCCGCCCATGCCGCCGACGGGGCGCCCGTCACCGGTCAGGGATGGGAGGAGGTGGGCCACGTCCGTGATCCGTGAGACCCACTGCCTTGAGAGGAGGAGTCATGAACGAACGAACGAAAGGAGCACACGTGAGCCTCAGTAAGCATCGAACCATCGCCCTGTCAGCGCTCGTTGCGCTGGTCGTCGGGGCCTGCACAAGCGGTCAGGCGACGACCGCACCGAGCGCGAGCGTCGCGCCGACGACCGCAGCGAGCACCGCCGCGAGCACCGCGCCGTCAGCGTCGGCTTCGGCCGGCGCGTCCGCGTCCGCAGCGGCAGCGTCGGCGGCACCGAGCCCGCTCGCCGCCGATCCAGCCGAAGCCGTCATCACCAACGTCGAGCCGAACGCCACGATCGACTTCTGGACCTTCTATCTGTCGCCGACCTTCGACGGATGGATCAAGGACACGATCGCCCGCTTCGAGGCGACCTATCCGGGCGTCAAGGTCAACTGGTCGGACCACCAGGCCACGTTCCAGGAGGAGCTCAACAACGCGTTCGCGGCGAAGAATGCCCCGGACGTCATCAACCTCTCGGTCAGCGCCGGCTGGGTCGCCGACTACGCCGGCAAGGACCTCCTCCTCGGCCTCGACGACACGGTCCCGAAGGCCGTCCAGGACATCTACTTCCCGGGGCTCTGGAAGGAGCAGCTGGTCGACGGCAAGAACTACCAGTTCCCGTGGTACCAGGGCATCAGCGTCGAGCTCATCAACAAGGCCATCTTCGAGAAGGCGGGCCTCGATCCCACCCAGTTCCCGAAGACGATCCAGGAGCTTCCTGCCCTGTGCAAGACGCTCAAGGAGAAGGCCAGCACGGTCTGCGACATCCGCCTGACCGTGGACGACCTCCTCGCGCAGATGACCTATGAAGGCGGCGCCAAGGTCATCAGCGACGACGGCAAGAAGTTCACGTTCGATTCGCCCGAAGGCGTCGCGTGGCTCCAGATGTACGTCGACATGGTCAAGGGCGAGATGGTCGACAAGACCGTCCTGACGAGTGCCGACGATCGCGTCGGGCTCGCGTTCTTCTCGGCCGGCCAGGCGCCGTTCTACCAGACCGGCCCGAACCTCGTCCGCGAGGTCAAGGCGAACAACCAGACCCTCTACGGCAACCTCGGCATGGTCCAGGCCCCGCTCGGCAAGTCCGGCGTCGCGGGCAAGGGCCTCATGTCGATCTCGGTCAAGAAGGACACCAAGTTCCCGAACGCGTCCATCGCCCTCGCGCAGTTCTTCACGAACCCGCGGAGCATGGTCGACTTCTCGAAGCAGGTCGCCATCTATCCGTCCTCGCCTTCGGCGTACGACGATCCCTTCTTCTCGACGAAGCCCGAGCTGATCGAGGACGGCGCGCGGCCCATCGCCAAGGACATCGTCTCGACCTATCAGGACATCGTTCCGACGGTGCCCAAGAAGGCCGACGTCAATGCGATCGTCCTCGCCGCGGTCGAGTCCGCGCTGTTCAACAACGTCCCCGCACAGCAGGCCCTGACTGACGCCGTCACGAAGGCCAACAAGCTCATCCAGTAGCGTTCACGGAGCCTACCCATCGGGCCGTCCTCCAGGCCCGAACCACCGCCGGCCCGTTCCCCGCCCCCAGGGAACGGGCCGGCACCTTCAGGACAGGACGATGACGCGCAAGCTGAAGGCCACCCCGTATCTGTTCCTCGCGCCGGCGCTCGTGCTGCTGGCGATCTTCGTGATCTACCCGATCATCGCGGTCGTCTACTACAGCTTCACGGACTACGACATCGTCCGGCCGCCGGTCTGGATCGGCCTGGAGAACTTCCAGCGCCTGTTCGAGGACGACACGTTCTGGCTCGCCCTGACGCACTCGGTCATCTATCTGATGGTCACGCCGATCATCATCGTGCTGTCGATCGTGCTCGCGATCATGGTCAACCGCCGGTTGCGCGGGATCAACATCTACCGAGCCCTCTTCTTCGTTCCGGCCATCAGTGGCAGCATCGCGATCGGTCTCGCGTGGGGCTGGCTGTTCGCCCGGACGGGGTTCATCAACAGCCTGCTGCAAGGGCTCGGCATCATCCAGGATCCGATCCAGTGGCTCGCGACGCCGTCGCTCGTCCTGCCCATCGCGATGATGCTCACGATCTGGGCCGGGTTCGGCTACTACGCGGTCATCTTCCTGGCCGGTCTCCAGAACATCCCCGAAGAGCTGTACGACGCCGCGAAGATCGATGGCTGCAGCGAGTTCCAGAAGCACCGCTACGTCAGCATCCCGGGACTCCGCCCGCAGATCGTCTTCGTGGCGGTCATCTCGAGCTTGGCTGCGCTCAAGGTCTTCGACGAGATCTACGTCCTCACGGGGCAGACCGGCGGGATCCTCGGCAGTGGCCAGACGATGGTCTTCTACCTCTGGCAGCAGGCCTTCAAGTTCGCCCACGCGGGATATGCGTCGGCGATCGCGATCGTCCTGCTCGGGGTGACGCTCATCTTCTCGATCGTCAACGTCCGGATCCTCGAGAGCCGAACGGACGGTGAGGCATGAGCCATGCTGCGATGGGCAACCTCGCCGAGTCGATCGAGGCGAACCAGCGCGCCCGCGCACGGCGACGCCGGTCGGTCGCGTCCAATGGCGGCTGGTACGTCGTGCTGTCGATCATCGCGTTCATCACGGTCTTCCCGTTCCTGTGGATGTTGTCGACCTCGCTCAAGGGCCCGGCCGATCTCCTGACGTCCGTGCCGCCGCAGTTCATCCCGCACGACCCGACGCTCGCGAACTACGAGAAGGTCCTGAACAGCCTGCCGATCCCGGCCTTCTTCTTCAACAGCGTGGTCGTGTCCGTCGCGGTCGGGGGGCTCAACGTGCTGGTGGCCGCGCTGGCCGCCTATCCGCTGGCGAAGATGCGGTTCCCGGGCCGCGACGCCATCTTCTATCTGTTACTCGCGACGCTGATCGTGCCGGCCCAGCTCACCTACATCCCGAGCTTCGTGCTGGCGGTCAACGTGTTCCACTACTACAACTCGCTGCCGGCGCTGATCCTGCCGAACCTCGTGAGCGCCTTCAACATCTTCCTGCTGCGCCAGGCGTTCCGCGGCATCCCGCGGGACCTGCTCGACGCCGCGCGGGTGGACGGGGCAGGGGAGTTCCGGATCTGGCGGTCGATCTGCATCCCGCTCGTCCGGCCGTCGCTTGCGGCGGTCGCGATCTTCACCTTCGTCACCTCGTGGAACGACTTCCTGTGGCCATCCCTGATGCTTCACACTCGTGACGGGATGACATTGCCGGTCGGGCTTGCCGCACTCCAGGGCTTCTTCTCGAACGACGCACGGGCCGTCGCGGCCGGCGTCACGATGACGATCATCCCGATCCTCATCTTCTTCGTCATCTTCCAGCGCTACTTCGTGCGCGGGCTCGCGGGCGCCGTGAAGGGATGACGGCAGAGTCGATCCTCAGCCGCGTCATGCTTGCCTTTGAGGGCGACCGGCTGCCTCCGTCGGTCGAGGAGCGGTTCGCGCGTGCGCCCGTCGCCGGCATCACGACCTACCTCTCGAACAACGTCCGCTCGCCGGGACAGCTCCGCGAGCTGACCGACGCCGTCCAGGCGGTCGGGGCGAGGGCCGGCTGGGCGTCCGGGCCGTTGCTTATCGCCGCGGACCAGGAGGGCGGCCAGCTCAACGGCCTTGGCGAGGGAACGACGTGGTTCGCCGGGAACATGGCACTCGGCGCGGTCGACGACACCGGGTTGACGGAACGCGTCGGGCTGGCGATCGGGCGGGAGGCCCGCGCGATGGGTGTCAACGTCGTGTACGCCCCGGTCATGGACCTCGCCTCCGAACGGTTGAACACGGCGATGGGCACGCGCTCGTTCGGCGACGACCCGGCACTGGTCGGGCGGCACGGCGCGGCACTCGTCCGCGGCCTCCAGGCGGCGGGCGCGGCGGCGACCGTCAAGCACTTCCCGGGTTTGGGCGCAGCGACCGCGGATACGCACCACGAGGTCGCGTCCGTCCCTGGGGCGTCCGACGACCTTGCGCCCTTCGGGGAGGCGATCGCGGCGGGGGCGCGGATGGCGATGTCGGCCCACGTCGCGGTGCCCTCCCTGACCGGACACGCGTCCCTGCCGGCCACTTTGTCTCGGGCGGTCATGACCGACACCCTTCGGGGCGACCTCGGTTTTCGCGGTGTCTCGATCACGGACGCGCTCGACATGCGCGCTCTCGCGCAGGGGCCCGCGCAGGCGGTCGACATCATCGCCGCCATCCGCGCCGGGATCGACCTGATGCTTGCGAGCGCCAACCCGACCGCACTCGGCCGCACCGAGGAGACGCTCGTCTCGGCCGCGGCGCGCGGGCTGTTCGATGAGGACGAGATCGCGGCGTCGAGCGCGCGGTTGGACGAGTTGCGCGCATGGCTCGCGGCCGCCGGACCGGCCCCGTCGCTCGACGTCGTCGGCGGCGCTGAGCATCGCGCCCTGTCCCGCGAGCTCGCGGAACGCGCGCTGACGCGGATCGACGACGGCCCGCCCATCGCCTGGTCGGCCGACACACGGATCCTCGCGATCATGGCGCGCCCGACAGAGCTCACCCCGGCCGACACGTCGGGCGTGGTCACGCCCGGTCTCGGGCGGGCGCTCCGGACGCGCTTCGCGTCGGTGGAGGAGGTCGTCGTCGACCCGTCGCCGTCGAAGACCGATATCGCGGCGCTCCGGGAGAGCGCGAGCGTGTTCGATGCCGTGGTGATCGGAACGATCGAGGCGCATCGGCAACCGGCCCAGCTCGCGCTCGTCCGTGCGCTCGCCGGTACGGGACGGCCGCTCGTGGCGGCGGCGCTTCGGACGCCGTGGGACTGCCCGCGATTCCCGGCGGGCGTTCCGGCCGTGTGCACCTACTCGATCCTGCCGGATCCGCTCGACGCGCTGGCCCGCGCGCTGGCGGGCGACATCGGGTTCGCGGGGCGGTCGCCCGTCGCGCTGTGACGCTCCGCGACGAGATCCTCGAGCAGCCCGAGGTCGCCGCGCGCTTCCTCGCCGCGCAGGCGGACACGATCGAGTCGATCGCCCGCGAGCTTCGTGACGATTGGCCGCGCCACGTCGTCATCGCCGCCCGCGGGACCTCGGACAACGCGGCGATCTACGCGCAGTACGTCCTCGGGGTGCGGCACAGGATCCCTGTCGGGCTCGGGACGCCCTCGATCGTGTCCGTCTACGACGTCGCGCCGGACCTCGCCGACACGCTCGTCATCGGGATCAGCCAGTCCGGCGCGTCACCTGACATCGTGTCGGTCGTGGCAGCCGCCGCCGCGCAGGGCGCACCGACGATCGCGATCACGAACTCGCCGGATTCCGCCCTCGGACGTGCCGCGGACCGGACGATCGCCCTGGAGGCGGGACCGGAGCTCGCGGTCGCCGCGACCAAGACGTACACCGCGGAGCTGCTCGCGATCGCCGCCCTCTCGGCGGCTCTGTCGGGAGACGCGGCGGACCGGGCGGCTGTCGCGGGCATACCCACGGCCCTCGCTGCCGTCCTCGAGCTCGAGCGCGACCTCGCGCGGATCGCGGCTGACCAGGCAGCCGCCACGCGCGCGCTCGTCATCGCTCGCGGGTTCGAGTACGCGACCGCGCGGGAATGGGCGCTCAAGCTCAAGGAGCTCGCCCTCGTCTTTGCCGACCCGTATTCCTCGGCCGATTTCCAGCACGGGCCGCTGGCGTTGGTCGAACCGGGCGTCCCGGTGCTCGCGGTCGCGCGGGAGGGCGTGACCGCCGGTGCGCTCGTCGACCTCCTCGACCGCGTCCGCGCGGACCTTGGTGCGGAGTCGATGGTGGTCTCGGACATCGACGCGGCGTTGTCGCGCGCCACGTGGCCGGTCAGGCTGCCGGGCGGCACGCCGGAATGGCTCGGACCGATCCTGTCGATCGTCGTGGGGCAGCTCCACGCGCTCCATCTGACGCGTGCCCGCGGCCTGGACCCGGAGCGGCCGCGGAACCTTCTGAAGGTGACCCGAACGACCTAGCGGATCGCGGTGGCACGCGCGCGGCGCGACCGTTACGGCGCCGCCTGGAACGTCATCTCCGCGTCGAACGGGGACTCGCTCTTGATGAAGCCCTGGTCGAGGGGATCCGACGCCATCGCGTCCGCCCATCGCAGCCCCTTGCAGGTCGCGGTCCCCGACAGTCCCTTCGCGTCCGCATGCGGGACGCTGACCTTGCAGCCGGACGGATCCGCCGTCGTCCAGTGCTTGCCGTCCGCGATCCTGTCGATGGTGACGAAGCCAGCACCGAAGGCCGACCCGGGCTCCCCGAAGAACCGCACGAACAGCCCCTTGCCGTCGGTCCAGCCGACGTCGGCGCCGATCTCCTCGTAGACCGCCGCATCGCCTGTCAGCGCGTCCAGCGCGGTCGTCTTGCCGTCGATCGTCAGTCTCGCCGAGCCCTTGGAATAGGTCGCGATCGCCGGTGGCGGCGAGAACCCAGGATCATTCGGGTCGAAGGAGTCGAACTCGCCGGGGTCGAACGAGCCGAACTCGCTCGGGTCGAACGAGCCGCCGGGCATGACGACCGGCCCACCCATCATCGGACCGAGGAGGTACTGGCAGCCACTCAGCACGAACGCGGTTGCGACAAGGAGGCCGACCACGGCCCCGCGCACCCGGTTAGAGCCCGCTGTACGCGTGCAGGCCGCTGAACCACAGCGACCCTGAATACGTCACGAGCACCATCCCGAAGCCGACGACGAGCAGCAGGGCGGCCGGCCGGCCCGCCCACGAGCGCTGGTTGCGCGCGTGGAGGTAGATGGCGTAGGTCAGCCACGTCACGAGCGCGGCGGTCTCCTTCGGGTCCCAGCCCCAGTAGCGCGACCAGGCGATCGACGCCCACCAGGAGCCGAGGATGATCATCGTCGCGAAGATCGGGAAGCCGATGATGACCGCGCGATATGCGACCTCGTCGAGGACCTTGTGCGACGGGAGCCAGGCGAACCGGTCGTTTGGGCCCTGCGCGAGGTAGGCCACACCGGCCGCGAACGAGGTCGCGAAGATCCCGTAGCTGATGACCGCCATCCCGACGTGGATGGTCAACAGCGGCGCGTTCTGGAGCGCCGGCACGAGCGGTTCGATGTCCGACGGCAGGCTCGACGCGTAGAGCAGGATCGCGAGCGCGACACCGAGCGGGATGAAACCGATCGAGCGGATCGCGTAGCGGCGCTGGAGGTAGAGGTAGCCGCCGATCATCGAGAAGGCGAAGGCGACGCTGAACTCGTACATGTTGCCCCACGGGCCGCGGCCGACGACGTAGGCCCGCAGGAGCATCGATGCGCCAAGCGCCAGCCAGCCGACGAACGAGAGGCCGATCGCTGCGCGCGACAGCGGGCTGGGCGCGCCGAAGGTCGCGGGACCGCTCGAGGCCGACCGCTCCTGCTCCGCGACGAACGAGCCAGTGACCACGCCCGCGTAGGCGGGCTGCCGAGCGGTCTGCGGGGCGAGGCTCGACAGCAGCCGGCGGCCGTTGGCGAGCATCACGGCGTGACCGACGTGTGCCGCGAACCCGAGGGCGACGAAGATCACGCCGATCGAGAAGAGCGTGGACGAGAGCGACGCGAGGTTCATGCCGCGGCTGCTCCGCCGGCCTTCGGCCCAGGTGTCGTGCGCACGGCGACCGCGCGCGTCTTGACCTTCAGAACGAGCCCGCAGTTCGTGCAGGTATCGATCATCGCGGACCGCCCGAGACCGCACATCGGGCAGATCACCGCGAGCTCGTCGTGGTCGACCTCGCAGCGCGTCGTGCCCGATGGGTAGATCAGGGCGTCGCGCCGGCAGTGGGGAAGGCCGACCGGGAAGACGGGCTCGCCGCCGGGAGCGATCTCGGCAACGCGGGGACCTTCTTCGAAGACGATCTTCGTGCGCGGCTTGCGCGCGACGTAGATCAGCGAACCGAGCGCCAGGAAGGTCAGGAACGGCATGACCAGACCGAGCAGGATGATGACCGGCAGCCAGCCGATGACGACGCCCCAGTCGGGCATCACGAAGACCGATGTCACGGTCAGGATCTGCGTCCAGATCTGGTTGAGGACGTCGACGATCGTCACGGCCGCATCCTATCAGTCCCGCCCGACTTGGGCGCCTTGCGGGGATTGCCTTTCTTGGTCGTCGCGCCGCGCCCCGGCTTCCATGACGGACGGTCAGTCTCCGCCGGATCACCGTCCTGCAGCGAGGCGGCGGTGGGTGCTGGCGGACCGCCTTTCGCAGGTCGCGGATTGCCCACCGACGGCGACGCCAGCCGCCCTGTCCCGAGCCGCCCGAGCAGCCACGCCGACCGCGCCGTCCGGCCGCCGCGCATGTGGACGCCGTGGCGCAGGTCGCGGTCGTCGGTGACCACGAGGAGCGTGCCGGTGCCCTCCGCGCCGTCCATCAGCCGGACGTCCTCGATCATCGTGAGGATCACCGAATCGGCGGTTCGGCCGCCGCTGTAGCGGACGACGACGCCGGCGGCGATCCGCTCGTTCCGGAGGCCGTGCTCGGGCGGTCCGTCGAAGACGAGCTCGATCATGACGTGGCTCGGGATGACGCCGCGCAAGCGACCGATGAGCGCGGTCGGTGGCGCACCACCAGAGACCGTCGACATCGCATGCAGGAGGTTCGTCCCGTCCACGAGCAGGCGCCGGGTCGCCGCGAGCGGATCGCGGTCGGGATGGGCTGGCATCGGCGACATCGTACGCGGGGACCGGGGCGCGGCTACGATCGGGCCGTGGGGCTCTTGCTGCTGGTCGATCTCGACGGCGTCGTCTATCGCGGAACCGAGCCGATCCCGGGTGTCGCGGCGGTCCTTGCCGATCGCGCGGCCCGTGGGGACGACGTGGTCTACGTCACCAACAACTCGATGCACTATCGCGCCGACTACCAGACGCGCCTCGCGGCGATGGGCGCGCCGGTCTCCCCCGACACGGTCGTCTCGAGCGCGCGGGCGACGGCTGCCTACCTGCGCGACCACGACCCCGACATCCGGCGCGTGCTCGTGCTCGGCGCGGGCGGGCTCGAGCGGGAGCTGCGCGACGAGGGCTACGACGTCGTCACCGCCGGAGCCGTGGCGACGCGGATGAACCAGGAAGGGATCGGCGGGTTTGCGGCGGCTGGCTCGCCCGACGCGGTCGTCGTCGGGCTCGACCCGAACCTCACCTACACCCGGCTTGCGGCGGCCAGCGATTGCATCCGCGCCGGCGCTCACTTCATCGCAACCAACCGCGATCCGGTCTACCCGACGGAGCGGGGGCTGCGACCGGGTGCCGGTTCGATCGTGATCGCGCTCGAAGCCGCGACCGGCGTGGTGCCGGTGTCCATCGGCAAGCCCGCGCCGTATCTGCTCGAGGCGGCGGCGCACGCCGTCGGACGCGAGCCCTCGGAAGCGATCATGGTCGGCGACGGCATCGCGACCGATCTGGCCGGTGCGCAGGCGGTCGGCGCGCGATGCGTGTTCATGCTGACCGGCGTGACGACGCGTGCCGAGGTCGAGGCGCTGCCGGCCGCGGACCAGCCGACGGCCGTCGCGGCGGACGCATCCGAGCTCGCCGCGATCCTGGAGCACCTCGCCGCGGGGTGACCAGGCGGCCGGTCAGGACGCGGTGGCGCTCCACGCCGGGTTGAGGAGGCTCGTGAGGATGTGGTCCTGCCACGTCCCATCGATCCGGAGATAGTCGCGCGCGTACCCCTCGACGGTGAACCCGAGGCGCTTCAGGACCGCGCCGCTCGCCGTGTTGTTCGGCAGGTAGTTGGCCGAGATCCGGTGGATGCGCATCTCGTCGAACATGTAGCCGATGCCGAGTCGGAGCGCGTCGGTCATGAGCCCCTTGCCTTGCTCCTGCTCCGCCAGTGCGTAGCCGAGGAAACACGACTGCAGCGGGCCGCGGATGATGTTCGAGAAGGCGACGATGCCGAGGACCTCGGCCGGCACACCGGAGCCGAACAGCACCATCCGGACGGCCTCGCCGGCCTCGAATTCCCGTCGGTGTTCGGCGAGCTTTCGCTGCCAGAACTCCTCAGAGAAGTGGTCCGCCGTCCGTGCCGGTTCGAAGGGCGCCAGGTATTCGGCGTTCTGCCGGCGATAGGCGAGCATCGCAGGGACGTCCGAGTCATCGGCAAGGCGGAGCACGAACCGGTCGCTGACGAGCCGCGGCGCGGCGGCGATCAAACCGCCCCGTCCTGCAGCTCCGCGATACCCGCCGCCCATCGGTCGAACTCGTCGCGCAATGGCGCGAGCTCGGCATCGTCGGCAAAGGCGACGTCGAGGGCGTGCCGGTCGATCGCCCAAAGCTCCGGGAGCGTCAGCCCGATCTGCTCGACTGCGTTCCTGTACTCCTCGGACAGCGTGATGTCGGAGACCGTCGTGTCGTCTGTGTCGAGCGTCACCGGGACCCCCAGCCGGTGGAGCCGCGCGAGCGGATGGACCGCCACGGACGGCACGATACCGGCCTGCCAGTTCGAGGTCGGGCAGAGGTCGAGCGTGATCCCGCGGGACGTCAGCTCCTGACACAACGGGAGGTCATCGATCGCGCCCGGCCCGTGGGCGATCCGTTCGGGGTCCACGGCGAGCGCCCTCCGTACCTGGGCCGCGCCGCCCCATTCACCCGCGTGGATCGTGATCCGGAGCCCGCCGTCGCGCGCGACCGCGAACGCGTCGGCGTGGAGCATCGGGTCCGGGAACGCCTCCTCCGGTCCCGCGAGGTCCCAGCCGGTCACGCCCTGCTCGCGGAACTGGACGGCGACGCGAGCAAGATCCGCGTTCGCCGCCGGGTCGTGCGAGCGGAGTGCCGTGCAGATCAGCCGGACGACCGTTCCGGTCCGGAAGGATGCGTCGCGCGCGCCCGCGCAGACGGCACCGATGCCATCGACGAGCGCCAGGCCACCGGAGACGTGCAGCAGAGGGCCCCACCGGATCTCGACGTAGCGGACGCCATCTGCGGCCTTCGTCTCGACGAGCTCGGCGGTGATCCGCTCGAGCGCCTCGGCGTCCTGCATGAGTGCGATCGGGAGGTCGAAGGCGCGGAGCAGCTCGGCCTGCGACGAGCACGGCATCGGCGCGATGAGCGCGGCGGACATCGCCTCCCAGGTCGTCGGTGCGTCGATCCCGCGCGCCCGCGCGAGCTCGAGCGCCGTGTCGACGCGAAGCGACCCATCGAGGTGGAGATGCAGCTCGGCCTTCGGCATCGCCTCGACCAGCCTGCGCAGTGCCGGACCCGTCAGGGTCGTCTTGGAGTCGGTCATGCGGTCGATGCTACGATTCCGGCACCTCATCGGTCCAACTCGCTCGCGGGACTCACCCCAGATGTCGACCATCCTCGTCACCGGCGCCAGCGGGTTCGTCGGCAGTCACCTCGTCCCTGTTCTCGTCGCCGCGGGACACCGTGTCGTCGCCCTCGTGCGAAGCGCCGATTCAGGCGAGCGCGTCATCGCCAGGCTGCCGGCGGCGGCTCGCGAGGGCGTCGAGACGCGGGTCGGCGACGTCACCCATCCCGCGACGCTCGGTCCGGCGCTCGAGCGCGTCGATGCTGTCGTCCACCTCGTCGCCATCCCGCGCGACTTCTCCGGCGGCGCCGATCTCAGGCTCGTGAATACCGAGGGAACGCGCGCGATGGTCGTCGCGATGCAGGCTGCGGGCGTCCGCCGCCTCATCCACATGGGCGCCATGGGCGTCGAGGACGTTCCCGACCTCCACTACGCGAGCTCGAAGGCGAAGGCCGAGGCGCTCGTCCGCGACTCCGGGCTCGACTGGACGATCCTGAAGCCGTCCCTCCAGTTCGGTGAGGGCGATGGGTTCTTCAACATCATCGCCCGCCTCGTCCGGCTGTCGCCCGGGGTCGTGCCGGTCCCCGGGAACGGCCGGGCGCGGTTCCAGCCGATCCACACGGACGATGTCGCAACGGTCGTCGTCCGCTCTCTCGCCGATCCGACCACCGTCGGCGGATCGTTCGAGCTCGGGGGCCCGCGCTACTGGACCTACCGCGAGATCACCGCCGAGGTCCTCTCCGCGCTCGGGAAGCGCCGGCTCGTCATCCCGATGCCCGTCCCGCTCATCCGCCTCGTGGCCGGCACGAGCGAGCTTGTCCGCATCCCGTTCCCGGTCGCGACCGACCAGCTGCGTCAGCTCCGGCTCGACAACATCGGCCCGCTCGACCTCATCCCGAGTCGATTCGGCTTCGAGCCGCGACCGATGGAGGGCGCGCTCGGCTACCTCAAGACCCGTCAGAGCGATCAGGTCGCCGTCCCGGCTGAGTCATGACCCAGGCGTTTGGCCGCCTCGCCGGCGCGGTCGTGTGGTTCGCCGTGATCGTCGCCATCGCACTCGGGGCGGCGGGCATCGTCACCGGGATGGACCATCCGCCGACCGCGGCGGCGGCGGGGACGGGCAACCGCGGCGGCTCGGTCGCGGTCGCGTTCCCAGGCGATGCCGAGGTCAGCGCGCGTCTGGACGTCGCCGAGGCGGACCTCACCGACCTGACCGCGACCGTCGAGGCGCTCGGGACCCAGGCTCGGAGTGCGCTCGCTGCGCTCAACGGATCGGATACCAGCGAGACCGAGGCAGCCATCACGGTCGGGGACGGGCTCGCGGCCGACGTCGTCGTCCAGGCGCGGAAGCTGCGCGACGATCTGGCCGCCATCCCGTACGTCGGCACGCCGAGTGCCGGACTCGAACTGAGCGACGCGGTGATCGCGCGGCATGCCGCGCTGCTCAGCGCCGTTGGTGCCACGGACGGCCTTGATGCCGACTGGGCGCGGCTCTCGGTCGGGTCCGTGTCGGCGACGAGGATGAGCGGCTATCTCGCCGAACACGACCGGCTGATGGGGGAGGCCGTCGCCGAGGGGCGGCTCGCGAAGTACAAGGACGCGACCGCGCTGATCAACCGCGCGTCCGCGCAGCTCGACGCAGCGGTCGCTGAGCGCGAGGCGTTCAAGAAGACGGTGGACGTCACGGTCCTCGACCAATGGATCAGCCGGAACCGCGACTACGACGTCGCCCTCAAGAAGCTCTATGCCGAGATCAGGAAGGTCGGCAACACGGTCACCGCCGCGACGCGCAAGGCTGTGAAGGCCGAGGCTGCCGCACGCGCACGCCTGCCGCCGGACACGCGCGGCCTTGTCGTGATCATGGCCGACATCGGTCGCACGGGGATGAACGGGGCGATCATCGATATCGCAGGGGCGCAGGCGAAGCTCAATGACGCGCTCGACGCCGCGACCCCGCCGACCGACGACCCCGGAGCGTCGCCCGGTCCGTGACGTCCCGTCGCGTGGATACACTGTCCCACCCACCCAATCCCGGAGGATCCGACGCCAGTGCAGCTCCGTGTCATCACCGACCAGCCGTGGGATGCGCCCGCGGATGTCCTCGTCGTCCCCGTTGCGGCAGATCCCGTGTTCGACGGTCCGCTCGGTGAGCTCGACCGGCGATCCGGCGGGGAGCTGTCCGCGCTGGCGACATTCGGCGAGGTCCGCGGCAAGCGATACACGACCGCGGTCGTCTCGGGCGGAGAGGCTCGCGCAGCCCGGGTCGTGACGGTCGGTCTCGGGGACACAGCGACCGCGGATCGCGAGGTGGTCGTCCGGATCGGGGCCGCCGCGGTGCGCCGGCTCGGTGGTCGCTCGGTGCGTTCTCTCGCGGTCTGGCTCGAGCCTCTCGCGGCCGTCCTTGGCGGGGACGCGGTGGCAGCGGCGGAGCTGGTCACCCGTGGCGTGGCTGAAGGCTCATATGACCCACGCACCATCTATCGCAGCGAGGTCGACCTCGCCCTGCCCGAGCTCGAGGAGCTGATCCTCGTCGCACCGGGCGCCGACGCCGGCGGTCTCCAGCGTGCCGCGGAGCGCGGCCTCGTCATCGCGGAAGGATCCGAGATCGCGCGGACGCTCTCGAACCGAGCCTCCAACGACGTCAGCCCGGAGGTCCTTGCCGACGAGGCGCGCGCCATCGCCGAGCGCCACGACCTGACGATCGACGTGATCGGCCCGGAGCAGGCGATCGAGATGGGCATGGGCATGTTCATGGCCGTCGGCCGCGGCAGCGACAACCCGCCGCGGATGATCGTCCTTCGTTCCGGCGGGGAAGGGGAGCGCGATGCGCTCGGGCGCCACCTCGCGCTCGTCGGCAAGGGCGTCTGCTTCGACTCCGGCGGGATCAGCATCAAGCCGGCCGGGAACATGGAAGAGATGAAGATGGACAAGACCGGTGCGTGCACCGTGATCGCGGCCATCGCCACGGTCTCGCGGCTCGCCCCCGGGACGCCGCTCCTCGCCGTTGCGCCCGCCGTGGAGAACATGCCCGGGCCTCACTCCACCCGGCCGGGAGACATCGTGACCGCGCTCAACGGCAAGAAGGTGGACGTCACCAACACGGATGCCGAAGGTCGCCTGATCCTCGGCGACGCGATGACGTACGCCGAGCGGCTCGGGGCGACCCATATCGTCGATGTCGCGACGCTCACCGGCGCCGTCGCGCGCGCGCTCGGCCACCTCGTCACCGGGGCGTTCGGGACGCCACAAGCCTGGTACGACGAGGTCATGACGGCGGCGGCGAAGGCCGGCGAGCGCTACTGGCAGCTCCCGCTCATCGACGACTACGTGCCCGAGATGGACAGCTGGTACGGCGACCTCCAGAACTCGGGCGCGGCAGAGGGATCGCTCGTCCGCAGCGGCCTCTTCCTGCGCGAGTTCGTGACGGTGCCGTGGGTCCATCTCGACATCGCGGGGACTGCCTACTACCGGAAGCCGCTTCCGTTCGCCCCGCGGGGCTCGACCGGTGTGTCGCACGCGACGCTGGTCGAGCTGGCGCTCGCCGGCGCAGCGGCCGGCTGACAGGCACCGACCGCGACGCGACCGCGTCCGCGCTCGACGCCCCGACACGCACGCCACCCGACTTGATGGAGCCGATCGCGTGGCTGCTCGGCGCGGGAGGAGCGGCGCTCGGGATCGCCGCAGACCGCTTCGCGACGCGCTGGCCGGAGCATGACGAGGAGGATCCGGCGGGCCGGCCGATCGGCTGGCGCACGGTCGTCGTCGCCGTCATCGGCGCCCTCGCTTTCGGGCTCCTCGTGCCCCGATTCGGTGGCGACACGCTCGCGATGGTCATCTTCGGGGCGTGGTTCGCGACGCTCGTCGTCGGGCTCGCCACGGATCTCGACCAGCGGCTGCTGCCGGACGTCCTGACCCTGCCGGTCATCCCGGTCGCGCTCGTCTATGCGCTGTCGGGCCGCAACCCGCTCGTCGGCGACGAGATCGTCCTCGCGGTGCTGGCCGCCGTCATCATCCCGGCCGTCCTCTACCTGCCGTCGATCCCGTTCGGTGCGGGCGCGTTCGGGCTCGGAGATGTGAAGTTGTTGATCGGCGTCGGGCTGCTCGTCGGTGGCAGTCGCGCGCTCGGCAGCGTCTTCTTCGCGGTCGTTCTCGGCGGTGTCGCGATCGTCGTGCTGCTCGCGGCGCGGCGGATCGGACGTCGGTCGTATATCCCGTTCGGTCCGTTCTTCATCCTCGGCGCGCTCTGGGCGGTGCTCATCCGGCCGTGACCCTCGCGACGCGGAGCCATCCGTACCCTGACCATCAGGTCAGGCGCCACGCTCGGCGACAAGAACTAGACTTCGCGCGTATCATGCCCCGAACCGGGTCGTTTCAGACGCGTGCCATTTGGAAACGACGACCCCACCGGCAGCATCCCCCGCACACCGTGTCGACCGGAAGGTCGAGGCGAACACGGAGTCAAGCCTGCACGATGACATCGCGTACGTGAAAGACGTCCAGCCCGATCACGTGATCGGCCCATCCGCAACCGGATGGAGCTACACCGACGGATCGGCGGCTCGACGACGGAAGCGGGGACGGCGGCTCGGCGCCTTCGTGCTCCTGATCCCGCTCATGGTCGGGCTCCTCGGCGGCGTGCCCGCCTCGCCGACCGCGCCCTCGATCGTCCGCGGTGACGAGCTCTCCGATGCCAAGGCCAAGCAGGAAAAGCTGCAGAAGGACATCGCCGACCAGAAGGCGCAGGTCGCGAAGCTCGACGCGCTCCAGCACGACCTTGCCGACGGCATCAAGCAGACCAAGGACCAGCTGAGCGGCATCAACGCCGACCTCGTCACGGTCAAGGCCAAGATCGTCGACATGGAAGCCAAGATCGCGGTGATCAAGGCCGACTACGACTCGCTCGTCCAGCAGCTCAAGACGCTCGACGCGCAGCTCGTCGATATCGAGGACCGGGAGACGGCGAAGCGGGCCGAGCTGAGCGAACGCAAGGCGCTCCTCGCCGATCGTCTCCGCAGCGCCTACGACACCGACCGGACGTCGCTCCTCGAATCGTTCCTGTCGGGCGGGACGTTCACCGACCTGCTCGCGGAGATGAGCTACTACATCGACGTCGGCGAGCAGGACAAGGCGCTCGCGACCCAGGTCGCGCAGGACCAGGAGACGCTGGCTCAGCTTCACGAGACGACCGTCGACGCGCGGGCGCGGACCGACGATCTTCGCCAGGAGACGGCGGCCTCCAAGCGAGCGCTCGACAAGAGCCTCGCGGGCCTCAACGACGCCAAGGCGGCGCTCAAGGCGCTCGAGAAGCGGGTCGCCAAGGCGCTCGTGTCGCAGAAGAAGGAATACGTCCAGCTCATCAAGACCAAGGCCGCCGCGAAGAAGGCCATCGCCAAGGCCAGCAAGGCACAGAAGAAGCTCAAGGACGAGATCGCCGCGCTGATCCGCAAGCAGCTCCAGGGCGGCAATATCCCGTCGAAGTACAACGGGACGTTGAACTGGCCGATGTCAGGCGACGTCACCCAGAACTTCGGGTGCACCGGGTTCGCGTGGGAGCCGCCCATGGGCGACTGCGCCCACTTCCACACGGGCATCGACCTCGTCGCGCCGTACGGCACGGCCGTCAAGGCGTCGGGCGCCGGCACGGTCGTCTACATCGGCTGGAACTATGCCGACGGCGCCGATCCGGCATGGATCGTCATCATCGCCCACAGCGAGGGGCTGCAGACCTGGTACGCCCACATGCAGCCACGCTACCCCGGCGGCATCCACGCCGGCAGCCACGTGAGTCGCGGTGACGTGATCGGCTACGAGGGCGACACGGGTCACTCGACCGGCGCGCACCTTCATTGGGCCGTGATGTTCAACGGCGACTTCGTCAACCCGCGGCTGTTCCTGTAGGGAGCGGCCGGGCGCGCGTCGGGCGCGCGGCGGCTCATTTCCTGCCTTGTGCGCGCATGCTGCTCGTATGGCGACGGCCGCACCGCGAGGCGCCCGGAACAGCCCCCGCGAGACCCCATCGTTGATGTCCGCTTCGGGACGCCCGTGCTAGCATCGAACGCGTGAAACGGACGATGGCGGTGATCCTCGCGGGCGGCGAGGGCGAGCGCCTCTCGATCCTCTCGCAGGAGCGCGCAAAGCCCGCCGTCCCGTTCGGTGGCAAGTACCGGATCATCGATTTCACGCTCTCCAACTGCGTGAACTCCGACATCGACGACGTCGTCGTCCTGACCCAGTACAACCCGCGGTCACTCAACGATCACATCGGTCTCGGACGGCCGTGGGACCTCGACCGGAACCGTGGCGGCGTGAAGCTGCTTCAGCCGTACATCGCGCGCGGGAAGGTCGCCGAGTGGTACCGCGGCACGGCCGATGCGGTCCTCCGGAACCTCAACGTCATCGAGCACGACGCGTCGGACACGGTCCTCGTGCTTGCCGGCGACCACATCTACAAGATGGACTACCAGCCGTTCGTCGCCGCGCACCGGCGCCGCCGGGCGGACGTCACGATCGCCGTCCGCCGCGTCCCGCTTGCCGAGGCGACGCGCATGGGGATCCTCGCCCTCGACGAGAGCGACCGGGTCATCGACTGGCAGGAGAAGCCGAAGCAGCCCAAGAGCGATCTCGCGTCGATGGGCGTCTACGTGTTCTCGAAGAAGACGCTCCGGCGCTGGCTGTCGGAGGATCGGGTCGACTTCGGAGCGAACGTCATCCCGGCGATGCTCGATGCCGGCGCCCGTGTCTTCGGCTACCGCTACAACGGCTACTGGCAGGACGTCGGGACGATCCAGTCGTTCTGGGAGACCAACATGGCGCTCCTCGACGACAACCCTGAGCTCGACATGTACGACCAGGACTGGGTCATCCACACGCGCTCCGAGGAACGCGCGCCGGCCAAGGTCAGCGCGACCGCCCAGGTCCACAAGAGCCTTATCAGCCACGGCTGCGTCATCGCCGGGACGGTCGTGAACTCGGTGCTGTCGCCGGGCGTCCGGGTCGACGTGGGCGCGGTGGTCCGCGACTCGATCGTGATGTTCGATACGGTCATCCGGTCGGGCGCAGTCGTGGATCGCGCGATCCTCGACAACGAGGTCGTCGTCGGCCAGGGCGCCATCGTCGGCGAAGGTCCGTACGACGACCGGCCCAACAAGCAGGAGCCGAACCGACTGAACACGGGGATCACGGTCGTCGGCAAGCGCGCGGTGGTGCCCCGCGGCGTTCGGTTGGGCCGCAACGTCAAGGTCGCGGCGGACGTCCGGTCATCGGACTACACGGGGCGGGTCGTCAAGAGCGGCGAATCGGTCGAGATCCGCCGCGTCCCGCGCGCGGGACGGGCGTCGGCAGTCGACCTGGACGCGAGGCCTGCCGAGCGGGCAGTCGTCGGCGCCGGTGGGGGATCGGCCCGTGGCCGGAGGCTCGTCGGAGAGGACTGAGCACTGCCGGGAGGCGGCGACTCGCCTCGTCCTCGCGTCGTCGAGGGTCCGCCGCGGCCATCTCGGCTAGACTCCGCGGGCCATGTCATCCGCCGAAACGGGCGCCCCGAGCGTGCGCCCGGCCGATGTCGAGGACTGGCTCGCGGACCTCGGGCTGACGCCCACCGAACGAGCCGACCGCGATGGGATCACCAGCTGGGATCTCGTCCTCGATGGACGCCGCCGCTTCGACCTCCGCATCACGGTCATCCTCGATCCCGCGATGGCGGTCATCTGCTGGGCCCAGTACGCGCCGCCGATCAACGACTACTTCCGGAAGTCGTACCGCAAGCTCCTCCGCTGGAACGACGAGTTCCCGTTCGCCAAGTTCTCCGTGTCGGAGGACGAACGGCCGGTGCTCGCAGTCGAGGTCCCGGCGGCGCAAGCGGACCCCGACTCGCTCGGCCTCGCGATCGCCCGGATCCTGGGCATCGCGGACACCCTGCTCGACGAGTCGAAGGACTGGCTCTGGATCGGAGGCCGGATGCCGGACCCTGGTGATCGGACGCCTGCCAACGCGGCGTTCCTCGACCGGTTCGCGGGCCGGCTGCCGGAGCTCCTCGGCTCGTGAGCCGCCGGTTCGCCGCCGTCCTGCTCGCCGTCGTCGCTGCGACCGCGATCCTGGCCTCGCCCGCGACGACCGGCGTTGTCGAGGCGGCCGGCCCCGGGCTTTCGATCGTCACGGACGCGACCTACGACGTCCAGCCCGAGGCGCATCGCGTCCGGGTGACGCTCGACATGGTTGTGAAGAACCGGCTTACCGACACGAAGACGCGTCGCTACTACTTCGACCACGCGCTCCTCGGCGTCCTGCCCGGCGCGTCGGCGGCCAAGCTGACGCGGAGCCCGTCGACCGGAGCCAAGCTCAAGATCGCGAAGTCGACCGCGAGCTCGGCCATCCTCCGACTCGACTTCGGCGCTCGGCTCTATAGCGGG